>NZ_JAHZDL010000026.1:0-26239 GCF_019422385.1 Flavonifractor sp. | reverse complement strand
GCTGGCCCGGCGGCTGGAGGGGAAGCCCCCCGTGGACTTCCCCCAGGAGACCGCCACCGGCGCCCTGGCGCTGTATATCAGCAACGGGAGCGTGAGCGACTTCCAGCCCATGAACATCAACTTCGGCCTGATCCCGCCCCTGGGCTACAGGGTCAAGGGCAAGCGGAACAAAAACGCGGAGCTGTCCAGGCGAGCCCTGGAGGTTCTGGATACCCTGGACATGTAGGGCGCGGCCTCCTGGACGCGCCGCAAAACCGGCGGGAAGCGATCCCGGCGCGTCAGAGATGCCGCGCCCTGCGACGGAAGGGTAGACGGGGCGTTGCGGAAAAACGCCCATACCCGCCGTAGGGGCGCGCCTGTGTGTGCGCCCGGCGGGTTGAGTGCCGGGCGGGAGGTTCTGGATACCCTGGACATGTAGGGCGCGGCCTCCTGGACGCGCCGCAAAACCGGCGGGAAGCGATCCCGGCGCGTCAGGGATGCCGCGCCCTGCGACGGAAGGGCGGACGGGGCGTTGCGGAAAACCGCCCATGCCCGCCGTAGGGGCGCACCTGTGTGTGCGCCCGGCGGGGGCAAGCCCCCGCCCTACGGCCCGCCGTCACCGGGGCAGATCCAGCACCAGGCGCAGGGCCAGGCGGAACCCGTGGCGGAAGCAGGCCAGGCGCTCCGCCGCAGTCTCTTCCCCCTGCAACTCGCTGAGCTGATCCAGAAAACCCAGCCCAAAAGCGCGCTGGATCCGCTCGTGGCAGGCGCAGATGCGCTCCAGCCGCTCCTGATGGCCGGGGAGCTCCCGGAAATCCAGGTGGTGGTTTTCGATCTCATAGTCCAGAAGTTCAGCCAGGTAGTCGTTCAATTCACATCACCCCAATAAAACCGTGACTTTAATATACACGGTTTTATTGGACTTGTCAAGGGGGCGCTATGTACCATAACGAATTATTCGGCCTTCGACTGAGAAAGCTGCGGAACCGGGACAAGGAAACACAAAAGGATCTGGCCGAATTTCTCGGTGTGAAGCCGAACCAAATCGGTGAGATGGAGAATGGCCGGGGGGCGACTACACTTGCCAAATTGGCCCTATTGTGCGAACATTACAATATATCCGCCGACTATCTGCTGGGCCTGACGGACGAGCCGCGGCCCCTGACGCCGGAAGAGGCAGGAAAACACAGAAAAGAGGGAACGGAATGAAGATCATCGTAGACGCCATGGGCGGGGACAACGCGCCGGTATCCAACGTGCGGGGGGCCTTGGCCGCCGTGCGGGAGCTGGGTGTGGAGGTCATCCTGGTGGGCCGCGGGGAGGACATCCTCAAGGTGCTCAAGGACGACGGCATCGACGATCTGCCTCCCGGGCTGGAGATTGTCCACGCCTCCGAGGTGGTGGAGATGTGCGACAACCCGGCCACCGCCTTCCGGGAGAAGAAGGACTCTTCCCTCACCGTGGGCCTGAACCTGCTGAAAAACGGGGACGGGGACGCCTTCGTGTCCGCGGGCAGCACGGGGGCCCTGCTCTCGGCGGCCACCCTGATGGTCAAGCGCATCCGGGGCATCCGCCGGGCGGCCCTGGCGCCGGTGGTGCCCACCGGCGGCGGCGGGGCCGTGCTCATCGACTGCGGCGCCACCGCCGAGGGCACGCCGGAATACCTGCTCCAGTTCGCCTTCATGGGCTCCTACTACGCCGAGCGGGTGCTCAAGCGGCCGGAGCCCAAGGTGGGCCTGCTCAACATCGGGGCGGAGCCCTCCAAGGGCACCGACCTCCAGCGGGAGACCCACGCCCTGCTCACCGAGGCGGACAAGGCCGGGCGCATCCACTTTGTGGGCAACGTGGAGGCCAGGGAGGCGGTGTACGGCCAGGTGGACGTGATCGTCTCCGACGGCTACTCCGGCAACATCTTCCTCAAGACCATGGAGGGCACCGGCGGCTATATGGCGAAACAGCTCAAGGCCATGTTCACCAAGAACATTTTCACCAAGCTGGCGGCGGTGCTGGTGGCCGACGGCATCCGGAGCCTCAAGAAGTCCATGGACGCCGGGGAGGTGGGGGGCACCGCCCTGCTGGGCATCTCCAGGCCGGTGATCAAGGCCCACGGCTCCTCCGACGACTTCGCCATCAAGAACGCCATCCGCCAGGCCCAGACCTTCGCCGCCTCCGGCATCATCGACGATATCACCGAAAATATCGACCACATGAAGCTGCCGTCGGACAAGGTGGAAAAAATTTGAGCCAACCTATTGACAGGCGGGCCATTCTTGCCTATTATCATAGTGCAATGAAGCCGTCGGGACGACGGAAGCGACAGGAGTAGATGAACATGATTTTCGAAAAGCTTGCCGCCTTGCTGGCTGAACAGTTCAGCGTGGATGTGGACAGCATCACCATGGACACCACCTTTGAGGATCTGAACGCCGATTCCCTGGACATCGTGGAGCTGACCATGGCCCTGGAGGAGGAGTTCGGCCTGGAGGAGATGGAGGATGAGGATCTGTCCGGCATCGCCACCGTGGCCGACCTGGTTCGCTACTTAAAGTCCAAGCTGGACGACTGAACCGAAGAAACTGAGAGAAAGGGAGCCCCGCCGGCGGCGGGGCTCCCGCTTTGAAAGGAAGGAACGGCCATGGAGGCCTTGGAAGAGAAGTTGGGTTATCGGTTTGCCAACCGGGCCCTGCTGGAAAACGCCCTCACCCACAGCTCCTATGCCAATGAGAACAGGGCCAAAGGGGTGCAGAGCAACGAGCGGCTGGAGTTTCTGGGGGATTCGGTGCTGGGCATGGTGGTGGCCGACTACCTGTACCGCACCCACCCCGACCTGCCGGAGGGGGATCTGACCCGCACCCGGGCCGCCCTGGTGTGCGAGGAGAGCCTGGCGGAGGTGGCCCAGGTGCTGGAGCTGGGCGCCTATCTGAAGCTGGGGAAGGGCGAGGAGGCCGGCGGAGGCCGCACCCGTCCCTCCATCACCGCCGACGCGGTGGAGGCGGTGCTGGCCGCCGTGTACCTGGACGGGGGCATCGGCTCGGCCCGCAAGCTGATCCAGCGCTTCATCCTGGACAAGGAGGAGGAGAAGAGCGCCAGCCGGGACTATAAGACCGCCCTGCAGGAGCTGGTGCAGCGGGAGAGCGGCCAGGTGCTGGGCTATCAGCTCATCGGCTCCGAGGGCCCAGACCACGCCAAGATCTTCTCGGTGGAGGTGGATCTCAACGGCCAGCCCATCGGCCAGGGAAAGGGCCGCAGCAAAAAAGAGGCGGAGCAGATGGCCGCCAAGGCCGGGATGGAAAAGCTGAAGGCCAAATAACCGCCGCTCCCGCTCCGCCTCTTTTGCGAGCGGGAGCGAGCCGCCGCACAGCGGCGCCAAGCATGATCGCGGAGCGAACATCTTGATGCCGGGCGGATTCACTCCGCCCGTGCAGATGGAAAACACAGGGCTCCCAAACCGCCCGCGCGGTTTGGGAGTGCGGAGCAGATGGCCGCCAAGGCCGGGATGGAGAAGCTGAAGGCCAAATAACCGCCGCTCCCGCTCCGCCTCTTTTGCGAGCGGAAGCGGGGCGGTATAGGCCCGGTGAGCGTTGCGGGGCGCGTCAATGACGCGCCCCGCTTTTTCGCGGAAAAGGGTTTGCAATGGCCCCTGTTTCTTGGTATAATATTTTATTCAAGAATATAACATGGCGAGGTGCGGTCTTTTGTACCTGAGAGCGTTGGAAATCCAGGGGTTCAAGTCCTTTCCGGACAAGACGGTGCTGTCCTTTGACGAGGACATCACCGCCATCGTGGGCCCCAACGGCAGCGGAAAATCGAATATCTCCGACGCCATCCGCTGGGTCATGGGGGAGCAGTCCACCAAGGCCCTGCGGGGGGGCAAGATGGAGGATGTGATCTTCGGCGGCACCGCCCTGCGCAAGCAGCAGGGCTTTGCCGAGGTGTCTCTGGTGCTGGACAACACCGACCACCTGTTCCCCCTGGAGGAGAGCGAGGTGATGGTCACCCGGCGGTACTACCGCTCCGGCGAGAGTGAGTACTACATCAACCGCCGCTCCGTCCGGCTCAAGGACGTCAATGAGCTGTTCATGGACACCGGCCTGGGCCGGGAGGGATATTCCATCATTGGCCAGGGCCGCATCGACGAGATATTGTCCGTCAAGAGCGCCGACCGCCGGGAGGTCTTTGAGGAGGCCGCCGGCATCTCCCGCTTCCGCCACCGGAAGGAGGAGGCCGAGCGCAAGCTGGAGCGCACCCAGGAGAACCTGGTGCGCATCACCGACAAGATCGACGAGCTGGAGCTGCAGGTGGAGCCCCTGCGCCAGCAGAGCGAGAAGGCCAGGCGCTTCCTGCTGCTGCGGGACGAGCTGCGGGGGCTGGAGATCTCCCTGTGGCTGGAGCAGCTGGAGAAGATCCGGGCCGGGGCCATCAAGACCGCGGCGGACTACGAGAACGCCGCCCGCCAGAAGGCGGAGGCCCAGCAGGCGGTGGAGGAACTCTACGCCGCCGCCGAGGGGTATGCCGCCCAGATGCGGGACAAGGACGTGGAGGCCGAGGGCGTCCACTTCCAGATGATGCAGCGGCAGGCCGATGCCAACGGCCTGGAGAACGCCATCGCCGTGCTGAAAACCAACATCCAGAACAACCTGGAGAACCGGGACCGCATCCGGCGGGAGCTGGAGCAGCAGGAGGGCCGGGCGGGCTCCATCGCCTCCCAGATCGCCGAGCGGCGGGCCCGGCTGGACCAGCTGGCGGCGGAGGCGGAGAAGCTCCAGGCCCAGCTGGCCGCCCGTCAGGCGGAGGCCGACCAGGCCGCCCGCTCCGCCGGCACCCTGGCCGCCGAGCTGGAGGAGCTGCGGCAGAAGGAGGCGGTGGAGACCGCCTCCGCGGCCGAGGCCAAGGCCCTGCTGTCCGCCCTGGCCGCCGCCGCCCAGGAGCTGCTGGATCGGGACGAGGCGGTGCGGCAGGAGCTCTCCGCCGGGGAGGAGCGGCTCCAGGCCCTCAAAATGGAGGAGGGGGAGGCCCGCAGGGCCCTGGATCAGGCCAGGGAGGACCGGGACTCCCTCCAGAACGTGATCAACGGCTACCGTCTGCGGCTGGACGGCCGGCAGAAGCGGGCCAAGGAGGCGGAGGAGCGCCATGTCAAGCTCCAGATGGAGGAGAATGCCCTCCAGAGCCGCATCCACATGCTCTCCGAGATGGAAAAGCTGTATGAGGGCTACTCCAAAGCGGTCAAACTGGTGATGGGGGAGGCCAAGCGGGGCCAGCTCCGGGGCATCCACGGCCCGGTGGCGGGGCTGATCCACGTGCCCGACCGGTGCACCGTGGCCATCGAGACCGCCCTGGGCGGCGCCATGCAGCACATCGTGGTGGAGACCGAGGAGGACGGCAAGGCCGCCATCTCCTATCTGAAGCGCCGGGACGGGGGGCGGAGCACCTTCCTGCCCCTGAGCACCATCCGGCCCAGCGACTTCCGGGACCAGGGGGTGCGGCGGGAGCCGGGCTTTGTGGGCCTGGGGGACGAGCTGGTGCAGTTCGACCCCAGGTACCAGAAGATCTTCTCCAACCTGCTGGGCCGCACCGTCATCGCCGAGGACATGGACGCGGCCATCGCCATGGCTCGCAAGTACGGCCACCGGTTCAAGATCGTCACCCTGGACGGCCAGGTGCTCAACCCCGGCGGCTCCATGACCGGCGGCTCGGTGTCCCGCAGCGCGGGCATCCTCAGCCGGGCCAACGAGCTGGAGCGGCTGGGCCGGCAGCGGGCCTCCCTCACCGGCCAGCTGACCCAGGCCGCCCAGGCCATGGAGGAGTCCAGGCGGGAGGCCGCTGCCGCCCAGTATGAGGTGGAGACCGCCCAGGCCCAGCAGCGCCAGCACGAGGACGAGATTCTCAAGCTGGAGGAGCGGCTGGCCCACTACGCCGCCCAGCTGGCCGACGCCGGGCGCCGGCAGGGGGAGCAGCGCTCCGAGCTGGAGACCCTCCAGGCCCGGGCCGCCCAGACCGAGGCGGACACCCAGGCCGCCCGAGCCCGCATCGAGGCCCTGGAGGGCTCCGCCGCCGCCCTGCGGGCCGAGGCCGAGGGCAAGGAGCAGGGCCGGGCCGGGGTGCAGGAGCAGGCCCAGGCCATCGGCAGCGCCATC
This sequence comes from Flavonifractor sp., assembly GCF_019422385.1. Classification (NCBI taxonomy): domain Bacteria; kingdom Bacillati; phylum Bacillota; class Clostridia; order Eubacteriales; family Oscillospiraceae; genus Flavonifractor; species Flavonifractor sp. The sequence continues at coordinate 20,126 of NZ_JAHZDL010000026.1, read as the reverse complement.
GCGGAGCTGAACCTGCGCCTGGCCGCCCTGGAGGCGGAGAAGCAGGCATCCCAGGGAACCCTCTCAGAGCTGGAGGCCCTGCGGCAGGATCTCACCGGCGACAAGGCCCAGCGGGAGAAGATGCTCTCTGAGTTCCAGGAGAAAAACGCCGCCCTGGAGGGGGAGATTCTGGAGAAGGAGCAGCAGCTTCAGACCATCCGGCGGGAGAACCAGGCGCAGCAGGAGGCCATCTCCCGCATCAACAGCGAGAAGCTGGCCCTGGAGGCCCAGCGCAACCAGGCGGACAAAGCCGCCCGGGACAAAAATGGGGAGCTCTTAAACCTGGAGCGGGAGGTCTCCGTCTTAGAACAGAGGAAGGCCGCCGCCGCCCTGGAGGAGAAGGGCCTGCTGGACAAGCTGTGGGAGACCTACGAGCTGTCCCACGAGGCGGCAAAGGCCCAGCGGGTGGAGCTGGAGAGCGTCCCCAAGGCTCAGCGCCGGGTGGGGGAGCTGAAAAAGGCCATCTCCGGCCTGGGCAACATCAACCTGGACGCCATCGACGAGTTCCAGCGGGTCAACGAGCGGTACACCTACCTCACCGACCAGCGGGACGACGTGCTCACCTCCAAGAAGGAGCTGGAGGGCATCATCGCCGACATCACCGCCGAGATGAAGAACATCTTCTCCACCCAGTTTGCCATCCTCAACGACGCCTTCCAGCAGACCTTTGTGGAGCTGTTCGGCGGCGGCCGGGCCGCCCTGGAGCTGGAGGATCCCGACGACATCCTGGGCTGCGGCATCGAGATCCGGGTGCAGCCGCCGGGCAAGGCCCTCAAGGTGCTCTCCCTGCTCTCCGGCGGCGAGAAGGCCTTCGTGGCCATCGCCCTCTACTTCGCCATCCTCAAGGTGCGCCCCACCCCCTTCTGCGTCATGGACGAGATCGAGGCCGCCCTGGACGACGCCAACGTGGTGCGCTTCGCCCACTACATGCGCCAGATGGCGGACAAGACCCAGTTCATTGTCATCACCCATCGCCGGGGTACCATGGAGGAGGCGGACGTGCTCTACGGCGTCACCATGCAGGAGCAGGGGATCAGCCGCCTGCTGACCATCAATCTGAATGACGTGGAGAAGGAACTGCACATCAAGTAACATGTTCCCGGCTCCTGCATGGGGCCCCCGCCCGAGCCCAGCGGAGCGGGTCGGGTGGGGATAGGAGGCGCAAGGGAGCGGGCGAGGGATTCCCGCCTGCGGGAGTCCCGAGTAAAGCGGACTTTGCGCCGACGAAGGAGCAGGGGATCAGCCGCCTGCTGACCATCAATCTGAACGACGTGGAGAAGGAGCTGCATATCAAATAGAGATGACGCAGCCAAAACGGAAGCACCCCCGCCTGCGTGACTACGATTACAGCCGGACCGGCGTGTATTTTCTGACCATCTGCACCAGGAACCGTGCCCCCATCTTAAGTGAGATCGTAGGGCGGGGGCTTGCCCCCGCTGAAGTCCGCCTCTTTACGGCAGGCCGGATTGCGGCGGAGGAGTTGGAGAATCTGTCCAAAGGGTTTCCCAGAGTACGGATAGAGGCATCCGTCATCATGCCCAACCACATGAACCTTCTTCTCTCCCTGAGGGCGGCGGGGGCAAGCCCCCGCCCTACAGATGGGAAAGATTTCGGAATTGTGGATGTGATGCGGGTATTCAAATCATTGACGACCAGACGGTGGAACCAATGGAACGGGACACAGGGCCGCCCTCTCTGGCAGACATCCTACCACGACCACATCATCCGGGACGACAACGACTTCCTGAACCACTGGAGCTATCTCAACAACAACCCCGCCCGGTGGGCGGAGGATGAATACTATGTTTGCACGACGAAAGGAACCGGAACCACATGGGCTTTTTTGAAAAGATCAAGGCGGGGCTGACCCGCACCAAGGAGAACATCGGCCACTCCTTTGACCAGCTGTTCGCCGGGGAGCTGGACGACGACTTCTACGACGAGCTGGAGGAGACCCTGATCCTGGGGGACATGGGGGTGGACACCACCCTGAAGGCGGTGGAGGAGCTGCGGAAGCGGGTGAAGGCGGAGAAGATCAAGGACATGGACTCCGCCCGGGCCTGCCTGCGGCGGGTGCTCACCGAGATGCTCCAGGTGGGCGACCCCTCCCTCCGCCTGACCACCACGCCGTCGGTGGCCCTGTTCATCGGGGTGAACGGCGTGGGCAAGACCACCACCATCGGCAAGCTGGCCGCCCGGATGAAGGGGGAGGGCAGGCGGGTGCTGATGGCCGCCGGGGATACCTTCCGGGCCGCCGCCGCCGACCAGCTGGAGATCTGGAGCCAGCGCTCCGGCGTGGAGCTGGTGCGCCAGCACGAGGGGGCCGACCCCGCCGCCGTGGTGTTTGACGCCCTCACCGCCGCCAGGGCCCGGAACACCGACGTGGTGCTCATCGACACCGCCGGGCGGCTGCACAACAAGCAGAACCTGATGAACGAGCTGAACAAGATCTCCCGGGTGGTGGACCGGGAGCTGCCCGGCTGCGACCGGGAGACCCTGCTGGTGCTGGACGCCACCACCGGCCAGAACGGCCTGATCCAGGCCAAGCAGTTCAAGGAGGCCGCCGGCATCACCGGCATCGTGCTCACCAAGCTGGACGGCTCCGCCAAGGGCGGCATCGTCATCGCCATCGCCCAGGAGCTCCAGGTGCCGGTGAAGTACATCGGCGTGGGGGAGGGCATCGACGATCTCATGCCCTTCGAGGCCGAGGCCTTTGTGGAGGCACTTGTCTAGGGGGGACGTCGTCTTCTGAAATCAAGGTGGCTAACGCCTGATTTCTATCGAACCTGCCCCCGGCAGGTTCGACCCTAGATACAAAACCGCCGCGCCGCCTATGGCGGCACAATGGTTTTGATACCCCCCTCACCCGCGCCCGCGCGGGTGGTTGCCCGCCGGTGGCGGAGCAAGTATCGGTGTCCTGCGCAGGCACATGTCCTGCTCCGGACAGATTAAAACGTAAATCGCCTGCGGCGATTTGAAATGGAGGTAACCATGGCAAGAATCGACGGCCGGGCGGCGGATCAGCTGCGGCCCGTGGAGATCATCCCCAACATCAACAAATTTGCGGAGGGCTCCTGCCTGATCCGCTGCGGCAATACCCATGTGCTGTGCTGCGCCAGCGTGGAGGAGCGCACCCCGCCCCACGTCCCCGAGGGGGAGGGCTGGGTTACCGCCGAGTACTCCATGCTGCCCCGGGCCAACCGGGAGCGCAGCAAGCGGGACATCTCCAAATTGAAGCTCTCCCCCCGCTCCGCGGAGATCCAGCGGCTCATCGGCCGCTCCCTGCGGGCCTGCGTGGACATGAAGAAGCTGGGCGAGCGCACCATCACCGTGGACTGCGACGTGCTCCAGGGGGACGGCGGCACCCGCACCGCCTCGGTCACCGGCGGCTTTGTGGCCCTGAGCTATGCCCTGCACAAGCTGGTGGCGGACGGCGTGCTGCCCGAGATGCCCCTGACCACCTGCGTGGCGGCGGTGTCCGCCGGCATCGTGGGGGAGGAGCCCATGCTGGATCTGTGCTACGAGGAGGACTCCCACGCCCAGGTGGATCTCAACTGCGTCATGACCGGGGAGGGGAACCTGGTGGAGCTCCAGGGCACCGGCGAGGGCCGGCCCTTCACCGTGGACGAGCAGCGGGCCCTGGTGGATCTCTGCGCCAAGGGCATCAAGGAGCTCCAGGCTATCCAGAGACAGGTGCTGGGAGGTTGAGCGGCATGAAATTGGTATTGGCCAGCAAGAACGCCCATAAGCTGGTAGAGATGAAGGACATCCTCTCCCAGCTGGGGGTGGAGGTGGTGCTGGAGTCCGAGGCGGGGGTCGACGTGGACGTGGAGGAGACCGGCGCCACCTTTGAGGAGAACGCCTACCTCAAGGCCCACGCGGTGATGGAGGCCAGCGGCCTGCCCGCCATCGCGGACGACTCCGGCCTGTGTGTGGACGCCCTCAACGGCGCCCCCGGCGTGTACTCCGCCCGCTACGGCGGGCCGGGGCTGGACGACGCGGGCCGGTATCAGCTCCTGCTGGAGAACATGCGGGGCCAGCTGGACCGACGGTGCAAGTTCGTCTCCGCCATCTGCTGCTGCTTCCCCAACGGGGACAGGGTGGAGGCCAGAGGGGAGTGTGCCGGCACCCTGGCCTACGCCCCCAAGGGGGCGGACGGCTTCGGCTACGACCCCATCTTCTTCGTCCCCGGCCTGAAAAAGACCTTCGCGGAGCTCTCGCCGGAAGAGAAAAACGCCATCTCCCACAGGGGGAACGCCCTGAAGGCCTTCCGGGAGAAGCTGGAGACATACCTGAAGAAATAACGGCCTTCCACCCACAGGGGGGAAGGTGGCGCGCAGCGCCGGATGAGGGGGGCCGGAGCCATCCTGGAGGTCACCCCCATCTGTCAGTCTTCCCCTGAAAGGGGGAAGCCAGGGCGTACGCGCAGCCGGAGACAGAAACAAAAGGAGAACGATCCATGGAAGAACTGACAAGCAAGCAGCGCGCCCAGCTTCGTGGGCTGGCCAACAGCATCGACACCATCCTCCACGTGGGCAAGGACGGCATTGGGGACAACCTGGCCAAGCAGGCCGACGACGCCCTGGAGGCCCGGGAGCTGATCAAGGGCAAGGTGCTGGAGAACAGCCTGCTCACCAGCCGGGAGGCGGCGGAGGAGCTGGCGGAGAAGACCCGCAGCCAGGTGGTGCAGGTCATTGGAACAAAATTCGTGTTATATCGTCCAACCCATAAGAAGGACAAAAAGGACAAGATCGTGCTGGTATCGGACAGGAAGCGCAAGGGATGAACGAACAGGAGGGGCAGACCATGAAGCTTGGCATCTATGGCGGCACCTTTAACCCGCCCCACCTGGGGCACCTGACCTCGGCCCGGCTGGCCCTGGACGCCCTGGGGCTGGACGCGCTGCAATTTGTCCCGGCGGCAACGCCGCCCCACAAGGCCCTGCCCGCCGGCTCCCCGGCGCCGGAGGAGCGGCTGGCCATGGTGGAGCTGGCCGCCGACGGCCTGCTGATGCCCAAGCGGGTGGGGGTGAGCGACATGGAGTTCACCCGCCCGGGCAAGAGCTACACCGCCGACACCCTGGAGCAGCTCCACGCCCAGTACCCCGGGGCGGAGCTGTGGCTGCTCATGGGCACGGACATGTTCCTCACCCTCCAGTACTGGCGGGAGCCGGAGGTGATCACCCGCCTGGCGGGGGTGTGTACCTTTGCCCGCACCCAGTCGGACAGCGGGGAGGCCCTGTCCATCCAGGCGGAGTACCTGCAAAAGACTTTCGGAGCCAGGACATGCGTGCTCCAGCTGCCCCAGATCGTGGACGTGTCCTCCACCCAGCTGCGGGAGCTGCTGGCAAAGGGGGAGGGGCAGCAGTACCTGCCCCCGGCGGTGTACGGCTACATCATCCGCCGCGGGCTGTACGGTGTCCACTGGGATCTGAAGCACCTGCCCGACCGGGAGCTGCGGGCCTGCTCCTACTCCATGATCAAGGCCAAGCGCATCGCCCACGTCCAGGGGACGGAGGGGGAGGCGGCCCGCCTGGCCCGTCGCTGGGGGGCCGATGAGGAGCACGCCCGCCGGGCGGCCATCCTCCACGACTGCACCAAGTATCTGGACATGGAAGAGCAGTTGCAATTGTGCAGAAAATATGGTATCGTACTGGATGATTTGGAGCAGCAGGCGGTAAAGCTCCTCCACTCGAAGACGGGCGCGTGTGTGGCCCGGGACGTGTATGGGGTGAGCGACGATATCTATGACGCCATCTTCTGGCACACCACCGGAAAGGCGGACATGAGTCTGCTGGAGAAGATCCTGTACATCGCCGACTATATGGAGCCCACCCGGGACTTCCCGGGGGTGGAGCGCCTGCGGGCGCTGGCCTATGAGGATCTGGACGCGGCGGTGTGCCTCGGATGTGAGATGAGCATAGAGGAGATGGCGGAGCGGGGCCTGCCGGTACACCCCAATACGGTGAAGGCCAGGGATTGGCTCAAGACCCACAGGAAAGGAACTGTCGATTGATGAACCCGGAAGAGAAAAAGGATCACCGGGGCGGCTCCCGGCTCCAGAAGCCGGAGAAGCCCCAGCGGGAGAAAAAACCCAGACCCCAGCGCACCAGGCAGCAGAAGGCGCTGCGCATCCTCTATATCGTCCTCACCGTGATCGCCGCCCTCATTGTGGCGGGCTTCGTGATCTTCAACTTCATCAGCGCCCCGCCGGAGGTCAGCGCACCCACCCCCACGCCCCGGGTCACCACGTATCTTGACGACGAGGGCAATGAGGTGGAGGAGGAGATCCCCGGCCTGGCCGCCAACCGGAAGGAGCAGTTCTACACCTTCCTGCTGGTGGGACAGGACACCTTCGGCGGCGGCAACACCGACACCATGATGCTGGTGGCCTACGATGTGCCCAACCAGACCCTCAACGTCATGAGCCTGCCCCGGGACACCTATGTGCGCTACAACGGCCGGCGGGTACTTCTGAACTCGGTTTACAACCGGGCCGGAGCGGGCGACAGCGGCATGGAGGCCCTGAAGGAGGAGGTGGGGGAGCTCACCGGCGTCACCCCCGACTTCTATGTGATCGTCCAGTGGGAGGCCGTGGGCGAGCTGGTGGATGCCATCGGAGGCGTGTACTTCGATGTCCCCCGGCGGATGTACTATAACGACCTGTCCCAGGATTTCAAGATCGACCTGCAGGAGGGCTACCAGCTGCTGGACGGCAACGACGCCATGGGCCTGCTCCGCTGGCGGCACAACAGCGACGACAGCGGACACATTCTCAACAGCGGCTATGCCAACGGCGACCTGGGCCGTATCGAGACCCAGCAGGCCTTCATGACCGCGGTGATCGAGAAGTGCCTCCAGCCCTCCGTGCTGCTGCCCAACCTGCTGGAATATATCGATATCTTCCAGCGGAATGTGGTCACCGATCTCAGCGTGGGCAATATGGCCTATTTCGCCAAGTCCGCCATCGGCAACCTGAACATGGACAATGTGGCTTTCATGACGATGCCCTGGAAGGACGCCGGAGACGGAGCCCATGTGCTCCCCATCGGCAGCCAGCTGGTGGAGGCTATCAACGACGGCTTCAACCCCTACGAGGAGGACATTTCCCTCAGTGATCTGGATCTGGTGACCAGTATTGGCAGTTCCAGCAGCTCGGGCAGCTCCGGCAGTTCCAGCAGCAGCTCCGGCTCCGGAACCACCACCCAGACCACACCCACCCCCACCCCCGACGCCACCCCGTCGGAGAGCCCGGTGGAGAGTCCGGATACTACCCCCGGCATGACCCCCATCCCGGAGGTGACGCCCACCCCCGGCGCCGGAACGCCGTCCCCGGCGGTGGAGACCACCCCGCCGGCCGTCGAGAGCCCTGCCAGCAGTGACGTGCCGGTGGACAACCCGGCGGAGAGCACCGCCCCCGACCCCGCCCCCACTCCGGAGCCCGCCGCAACCCCGGCCTCGGATCCCAACCCCGGAGCGTACGGGCCGGGCATGGAGCCCATTGAATAGGAAGGAGCGCACGAATGACACCCAAAGAGATCGCCATCGCCGCCGTCAAGGCCCTGGACAGCAAAAAGGGCCAGGACATCAAGTGCCTGGAGACCGGGCACCTGACCACCCTGGCGGACTACTTTGTCCTCTGCACCGCCACCTCCACCACCCAGATCAAGGCCCTGGCCGACGTCTGTGAGAAGATGCTCAAGGACGCCGGGGAGCCCCCCCACCATGTGGAGGGCCACCGGGGCGGCACCTGGATCCTGCTGGACTTCTCCTCTGTGGTGGTTCACATCTTCAATGAGGAGGCCCGGGAGTTTTACGACCTGGAGCGCCTCTGGAGCGACGCCACGCCGGTGGATCTGACCGATGTGCTGACCGAGAACTGAAGAGTATGACAGTGCCCCGGAACGTCGGTTCCGGGGCACTGACTGTCAAAAAAACTTCTGTGAGGGAACGCCTCGCAGAGTTCCTGCGGCCGCAGCCGCAGGAATCAAATGAAAATCCGTCATTTCCGGCGACATGCGCGTCGGAAATGACACTTCTCATGGCGGAAGGGGTGACAATTTCGCAAGAAATCGAGCCCATTCCGCCATGCAGCTTTTCTCGAAAAAGTGGCGAAGCCACTTTTTCGAGACGCTGAGTGCCCCGGAACGTCGGTTCCGGGGCCCTTTTCCCGCATTTCTTCGGTTTTCTGGCGAAACAGGCTTTTCAGCGGCCCGGGCATGTGGTAGGATAGAGCAAATGAGACAGGAGGGATTTTCATGCTCTTTGTTTGCTACCCCAAGTGCACCACCTGCCAGAAGGCTAAGGCATGGCTGGAGGGCCGCGGCCTGGCCTTTGACGTGCGGGACATCAAGACCGACCGCCCCACCGAGGCGGAGCTGCGCCAGTGGCATGAGCGCAGCGGCCTGCCCCTCAAGCGGTTTTTCAACACCAGCGGCCTGCAGTACAAGGCCCTGGGCCTGAAGGACAAGCTGCCCCAGATGAGTGAGGACGAGCAGTTTGCCCTGCTCTCCACCGACGGCATGCTGGTCAAGCGGCCCATCCTGGTGGGGGACGGCTTCGTGCTGGTGGGCTTCAAGGAGAGCGAATGGGAGGCACGGCTGGGTTGACCGCCGCCCCTCCCCGGATAAAACGGAACGGGCGCGGCATTGCCGCGCCCGCTGGTTTTCTCTACAGATGCTTCTCCAGCCAGGAGAGCACGTCGTCCCAGACCTCCTGCCGGTTGGTCTCGTTGAGCATCTCGTGGCGGCCATCCGGGTAGAGCTTCACGGTGAGATCCCGTGCCCCCGCGTCCTTGAACCAGCCGGCCACCTTCTTCACCCCCGCGCCGTTGGCCCCCACCGGATCCCGGTCGCCGGAGAAGAAGTACACCGGCGTGTCCGGATCCATCCGCCGCAGGTTGGCCGGTTTAGCCAGCAGCTGAAGGCCCACCATCATGTCGTGGTACATGCCCACGGTGGGGAGAAAGCGGCACAGGGGGTCGGCGCAGTAGGCGTCCACCACGGCGGTGTCCCGGGAGATCCAGTCCGCCGAGGTGCGGGCGGGCTTGAACTGCCCGTTGTACCGCCCCACGGAGAGGCTGTCCATCAGGCCGCTGCGGGCCTTGGAGCCCTTGAGGCGGATGAGCAGGGCGGAGAGGGCCCGCCCCGCCGCCACGGTGAGGGGCGGCTCCTGCCCGGTGCCGGAGAGGATGGCCCCGTCCACGGTGCCCGGCCAGAACATGAGGTAGCCCCGCACCACGAAGGAGCCCATGGAGTGGCCCATGAGGAAATAGGGCACGCCGGGGTACTCCGCCCCCGCCTGCTCCCGCAGGGCGCGCACGTCCTTCACCACGTGCCTCCAGCCGTCCTTCTCCCCGAACCAGCCGTACTCCTCCGGGCCGGCGGCGGTGCGGCCGTGGCCCAGGTGGTCGTGGCCCACCACGGCGAAGCCGTGCTCCGCCAGGAACCGGGCGAAGGGGGCGTAGCGGCCCATATGCTCCGAGATGCCGTGCACCAGCTGCACCACCGCCCGGGGCCGCTCCGCAGGCAGCCAGCGGACGGCGGCGACGGTATGTACCCCGTCGCTGGAGGGAAAGTGAAATTCTTCTGTCGTAACCATGGAAATAGGGCTCCCTTTGTGATAAAATAAGCTATCCGATTCTGGGTACAGTCTAACCCAAGACGCCGTCCCCGTCAAGAGAAAGGAAGAGCGCTATGGACGCCATTGACCGTTTTCTCCGCTATGTGACCTATGACACCCAGTCCGACGAGCACAGCGAGACCTCCCCCTCCACCGAGAAGCAGAAGGTGCTGGGCCAGGCGCTGGCCGACGAGCTGGGCCAGCTGGGGCTCCACAAGGCCCATATGGACGAGCATGGCTATGTATACGCCTGGCTGCCCGCCACCCCCGGAAGCGAGGGCATCCCCTGCGTGGGACTCATCGCCCACATGGACACCTCCCCGGACGCGCCGGGAGCCGGGGTGAACCCCCGCATTATCCGCTACGAGGGGGGCGACATCGTCCTCAACGAGGAGAAGGGCATCGTCATGCGGGCCGCCGAATTTGAGAGCCTGGCGAAGTATCAGGGGCAGGAGCTGATCGTCACCGACGGCACCACCCTGCTGGGGGCGGACGACAAGGCCGGCGTGGCGGAGATCATGACCGCCATGGCCTACCTGGCCGAGCACCCGGAGGTGCCCCACGGCCGCATCGCCGTGTGCTTCACCCCCGACGAGGAGGTGGGCCAGGGGGCCGACCACTTCGACGTGGAGGGCTTCGGCGCGGCGGTGGCCTACACCGTGGACGGCGGCGAGCTGGGGGAGATCGAGTATGAGAACTTCAACGCCGCCAACGCCGGGGTGGTTGTCCGCGGCGTGAACATCCACCCAGGCTCGGCCAAGAACAAGATGAAGAACGCCCTGCTCATTGCCCTGGAGTACGCCGGGCTGCTGCCCCCCGCCGAGACCCCGGCCCACACCGAGGGGTATGAGGGCTTCTACCACCTCCACGATATGAAGGGCAACGAGAGCGAGGCGGAGCTGCACTACCTCATCCGCGACCACGACCGGGCCAAATTCGAGGCCCGCAAGCAGTTCCTGGCCCAGGCTGCCGCCTTCCTCAACCAGAAGTACGGCGCCGGCACGGTGGAGGTGGTGGTGAAGGACTCCTACTACAACATGAAGGAGCAGATTGAGCCCCACATGTACCTGATCCTCCGGGCCCGGGCGGCCATGGAGGCGGCCGGGATCACCCCGGTGGAGGTGCCCATCCGGGGCGGTACCGACGGTGCCCGGCTGAGCTATATGGGCCTGCCCTGTCCCAACCTGTGCACCGGCGGTGTCAACTTCCACGGCGTCCACGAGTACATCCCCGCCGCCGCCCTGAACCAGATGGCCCAGGTGCTGGTCAATCTGGTGACGGCCCAGTAACATACGACCACGCCCAACGAGGGGCGGCCTCCGAAACCGGAGGCCGCCCCTCGCATATAGCTCCCCAACCAAAGCGGAGCTTACAGGATCATCTGGAAGAACTGGAACAGCAGCTTGGCACCGTAGAAGATGATGATGACGCCGCAGACGATGTTGATGACCCGGAGGATCTTGTCGTTGAACTTGGCGGAGAAGCAGGAGATCAGCACCGTGATGCCGAAGAACCACAGGAAGGAGGCGGAGGAGGAGCCCAGGATCAGCTGGGTGCTCACCGCGCCGGGGTTTCCCGCGTGGAAGCCGCCGAAGAGCATGGTGCCGTCGATGAGGGCCTGGGGGTTGCACCAGGTGACCACGAAGGCCTTGGCGGCGATCTTGGGCAGGGGGATGTTTACATCCACGCTGTTGTCCATGGTTGGGTGATCCCGCAGCAGGCCGATGCCGATCCAGATGACGATGCCGCCGCCCACCAGCAGAATGACCATCTGGAGCCAGGCAAACCGGCTCATCAGCGCGCCGATGCCGAAGAAGCAGGCCAGGGCCAGGCTGATGTCGAAGAAGATGACGATCAGTGCGGTGAGCAGGGCCTTCCGCCGGGGCTGGGTCAGGGCGGAGTTGATGACGAACAGGTTCTGCATCCCGATGGGTGCGACGTAGGCCAGACCGATGCCCAGGCCCTGGAGATATGGCGGCATAACATGATTCCTCCTAAAAAAGTCTTTCCTTCTCTTTCTGAACCTGGTATTATAATATCACCTGCACCGGAAATTGACAAGGACGCAGAAATTTCATACCAGGTAAGGAGGAACTGACCTGATGGCCATGGAACACGACAACTGCCCCTGTATGGATACCTGCCCCCTGAACCGGGCCATGGGCCTCATCGGCGGCAAATGGAAGATGCAGATACTCTGTTCCCTCTACAACAACGGCCCCACCCGCTACAATCAGCTGAAAAAGACCCTGGACGGGGTGTCCAACACGGTGCTGGCCAATGCCCTGCGGGAGCTGGAGGGGGACGGGCTGGTCAAGCGGCGGGAGTATCTGGAGGTGCCGGTACGGGTGGAGTACGAGATTACCGAGCCCTGCCGGCGGCTGATCCCCATTCTGGATGAGCTGGGCAACTGGAGCCTGACGGTGCAGACCGTCCGGGCATAGAGCTTCTGCGCCATTGGCACGCCGCGGGCAGAGGCAGACGCAGCGGCGCCTCCCAAAGCCCTGCCGTGCAAAAGCACAGCAAAACGCCGCGGGCAGAGGCCCGCGGCGTGGGTCATGGCTCAATATCTGTGGGTCATGCGGAACCACAGGTGGCTCCAGAAGGTGTCCTTTACATAGCCCTTGGAGACCCGGAATTTCCACTCGGCCTCCCGGGCCTGCTTGCGGCAGGAGCGCTCATCGCGGGTCATGTCGTTTGGAGGCGGCAGCTCCGCATTGAGCCTGCCCTTCAGACATTCCGCGGGGAACGAGATATTCATGACGGACTCCTTTCCGGCCGGTACGGCCCTTTCTGCCTTCATGATAGGATAGAGAGGGGAGAAAGTCAAGAACAAACTGGTTACAAACCGCCGGCGGCCCGGGGCTGCTGCGGCTGTTTGGATAGAGGAGATCATTTTTTGAGAGAAGGGGAGAGAGAATGGACGCGATTATCACATTTATCAACTGGCTGGACGACTTTATCTGGGGCATTCCCATGATCGTCCTGCTGCTGGGCACCCACCTGTTTATGACGGTGCGCACCGGCTTCATTCAGCGCAAGCTGTTCACCGGCATCCGCCTGTCCGTCACCAAGGACCCGGATTCCCCCGGCGACGTGAGCCAGTTCCAGGCCCTGACCACCGCCCTGGCCTCCACCATCGGCACGGGCAACATCATCGGCGTGGGCACCGCCATCTTCCTGGGCGGCCCCGGCGCGGTGTTCTGGTGCTGGATCGCCGGCGTGTTCGGCATCGCCACCAAGTACGCCGAGTCCCTCATCGCCGTCAAGTACCGGGTGCGCACCAGGGACGGCAAAATGCAGGGCGGCGCCATGTACGCCCTGGAGCGGGGGCTGAACCTGAAATGGCTGGGGGTGGCCTTTGCCCTGCTGGCCACCATCGCCTCCTTCGGCATCGGCTGCGGCACCCAGATCAACGCCATCGCCGAGGTCATTGAGAACAACGTGCCCTTCCACATCCCGCCCATCGCCATCGGCATCGTGGGCGGCATCCTCACCGCCGTCGTCATCATCGGCGGCATCCAGTCCATCGCCAGCGTGTGCGAGAAGCTGGTGCCCTTCATGGCCATCTTCTACGTGCTGGGCTGCATCATCATCCTGGGCATCAATTTTGACACGCTCCTGCCCGCCATCGGGGCCATTCTCCGCCTGGCCTTCACCCCCGGCGCGGTGGCCGGCGGCCTGGTGGGCCAGGGTCTGCTCATCGCCCTGCGCTTCGGCGTGGCCCGGGGCCTGTTCTCCAACGAGTCGGGCATGGGTTCCGCCCCCCTGGTGGCCTCCGCCGCCCAGACCCGCAACCCGGTGCGGCAGGCCCTGGTGTCCTCCACCGGCACCTTCTGGGACACGGTGGTGGTGTGCCTCATGACCGGCCTGGTGCTGGTGACCACCATCATGAAGAACCCCAGCATCAACATGGACAGCGTTACCGACGGCGGCCAGCTTACCACCCTGGCCTTCTCCCAGATCCCCGTGCTGGGCCCCATCATCCTGGTGGTGGGCATCATCACCTTCGCCTGGTCCACCATCCTGGGCTGGTCCTACTACGGCGAGCGGTGCGCCCAGTACCTGTGGGGGAAGAAGTCCCTGCTGCCCTACAAGCTGATCTTCGTGGCGGTTGTGGTGGTGGGCCCGGTGCTGGCCCTGGATCTGGTGTGGACCATCGCCGACATCCTCAACGCCCTCATGGCTATCCCCAACCTGATCGCCGTGCTGCTACTCTCCGGCGTGATCGCGAAAGAGACCAGGCACTACTTAAACAACCTGGACGAGGTGGACAAGACGGAGATCCCCTGCGTGGACAAATAAAAAGTCAAAAGTTCTTGACATTTTGGGCGTATGGGTGTATCCTCCTAAATGTAAAAAGCCTTTGACATTTAGGAGGTGCACGCCATGAAAAACTTCGGATTCCAAAAGATGGACGAGATGGAGCAGCAGATCACCCTGCGCGCCTGCCGGGCGGCTTGGGTGTTCCTGGTGCTGGCCCTGTTTCTCTGGGAGGTGTGGGAGCTGATCCAGGGCGGGGACACCAACCTGCCCGCCTTCCTGTTGGGAACCCAGGTGGTGATCTTCTGCCTGGCCCAGTGGCTCGGCCGGGCCCGGGTGGGGGATGACCGGGTGAAGCGGGAGGTGGTGATCTGGATCATCCTCACCGCCGCCCTGGTGCTCTTCGGCGTGCTGCTGGCGCTGGGCGTATGAAGAACCGGGTCAAAGAGCTGCGCAAGGCCAGGGGCCTGCGGCAGGAGGACGTGGCCAAGCTGCTGGGGGTGACCCGGCAGACCATCAACGCCATCGAAAACGACAAGTACGACCCCACCCTGGCCCTGGGGATGAAGCTGGCCCGCCTGCTGGAGGTTCCGGTGGAGGAGCTGTTCACCCTGGAGGGATAGCAGAGGCGCGCCCGCCGGCAGAGGGCGCGCCTCTGGCGCGTATGGGAAAAAGCAAACTGGGAGGAAAACCGCCATGAGAGACGAGAACATCCGCATCCGTGCGGCCGCGCCGGAGGACGCGGCGCAGCTGCTGGACATCTATACCCCCTATGTGGAGCAGACCGCCATCACCTTCGAGTACGACGTGCCCACCCTGGAGGAGTTCCAGAGGCGGATCGCCCGCACCCTGCAAAGATACCCCTACCTGACGGCGGAGCGGGGCGGCGAGCTGCTGGGCTACGCCTATCTCAGCCCCTTCGTGGGCCGGGCCGCCTACCAGTGGGCGGCGGAGACCTCCATCTACCTGCGGATGGACAGCAGGGGGCTGGGGCTGGGCCGCGCCCTGTATGAGGCCATCGAGGGGATCGCCCGGGCCCAGAACCTCACCAACCTGGAGGCCTGCATCGGCCGCCCGGCGGGGGAGGCGGACGAGCATCTCACCGACAACAGCGTGGAGTTCCACGCCCACATGGGCTACCGCATGGTGGGGGAGTTCCACAAGTGCGGCTATAAATTCGGCCGGTGGTACCACATGGCGTGGATGGAGAAGCTGCTGGCCCCCCACGTTCCAAACCCGGCCCCGGTGCGCCCCTTCCCGGCGCTGACCGGGCCGGAGCTGCGGGCCCTGGGGATCGAGGCGGTGGCGGGGCGGCCGTAACCGGACTGTAACCGGATTGTCAACAGGAATAGAAGAATTATGTAAATCGAAATGCTATCCTCTTCTTAAAAGGGCCGCGGCAGATGCGGCCTCCATGGAGGTGCAGTTCGTGAACAGAAAGAAATTGACAGCCCTGACCCTGGCGGCCGCCCTGGCCCTCTCCCTCTCCGCCTGCGGGGAGTCCGCCGCCCCTCCCCAGTCCCCGACTCCCTTGGAGACGGCGGAGGCGGACTTCACCTTCGCAGATCTCCAGGCGTGCCGGTTTGTCCATGCCAGCGGCGCGAGCGGCTGGGGCACGGTGCTGACCATCCAGCCGGACGGGAGCTTTTCGGGCTCCTTCAGCGATTCAGAATGGGAGGAGAGCGAAAGCGGAACCCAGGCTGTGTGTGAATGCTGCGAATTTTCCGGCCAGCTTGCCCAGCCCGTGCGGGTGAACGACTACACCTACTCCGTGGGCATTGAACACATCGAGTACCAGCGGGAGCCGGGCACGGACGAATATGCCGACGGCGTCCATTACTATTTCACAGAGCCCCGGGGCCTGGAGGACACGGAGGAGTTGCTGATTTACCTGCCCGGCGCGCCCACGGCGGAGCTGCCGGAGGGGTTCCTCGACTGGGTGATGGGGTCTGCCGATGGCGCGGAGGGGGAGCTGCCCTTCTATGGCCTGTACAGCGAGGCCCGCCTTGCGGGCTTCCGGGGAGATCCGGTGCAGGAGCCGACCGATGACCCGGCCGCCGCCCAGACCGGAGCAGACCCCCTCTTTTCCCAGCTCAAGGATCTGGAGTTCTACTTTGCCAGCGGTGCTGGAGGGTGGCGCACCGTCCTGCACATCGACGGGTACGGGGACTTCTCCGGCACGTACAGCGACAGCGACATGGGGGGAAGCGGCGAAGATGGGATCTGGGGTATCCAGCATCGCTGCGACTTCACCGGGCAGTTCACCCAGCCGGTGCGGGTGAACGACTACACCTACTCGGTGCGCATCGACGAGATCGCCTACGAGAAGGAGGCGGGCACCGAGGAGGTCATCGACGGCACCCACTACTATTATACCGACCCCTACGGTCTGGAGGATGCGGAGGACATCCTGATCTATCTGCCCGGCGCGCCCCTGGGCCAGCTGCCGCAGGAGTTCCGGAGCTGGGTGGGCTACAGCGAAAACACCAGGGACGAGCTGCCCTTCTACGCCCTGAACAATGCGGTGCACCAGCAGGGCTTCTCCAGCTACGACCGGCTGGAGAGTATCCGGGACAGTCTGGAGTGGATGGAGGACAGTAGCGCCTCGATAAAAACAGAGCTTACCGGCGGGACGCTTACCCAGGCGGAGCAGGAGGAATGGGCCGACAGTCTGGCTGAGCTATGGGGCGGGGCACTCGACGACCTGTGGGGCTGCCTGGAGCAGCGGCTGGATCCGGCGGAGCTGGAGCCCCTGACAGCGGAGCAGGAGGCTTGGGCAGCCTGGAAGGAGGAGCAGGTGACCCAGGCCGGGGCCGGCCCCCACGAGGGCTATCCCCAGGCCGTAGCGGAGGACGTGGCGGCGGAGGAGCTGACCCGGGATCGGGTCTACGAGCTGCTGGACTGGCTGGGCGAGACATAGGAAACAGCGCGGATGGGGTGACGTCCATCCGCGCTGTTGATTTACCTGGGTTATACCGGCGAGCGGTACTGTTCCGCGTACTCCGGGTAGAGGGCGGTGAGCTCGTCGGAGATGGCCCGGTACTCCTCCGCCGTGATGTCCCGGGTGCGCCGGTAGATATACACCGTCACCCCGTCTTGGAGGTGGAAGGACACGTCCAGCCGCTCATAGGCGGTGCCGATGCCGGTGCCCTCCAGCACCGGTTTGGCCAGCACGGTGACCAGGTGCTGGTTGTCCGCCCCCAGATGGTACTGGATGGGGTCGGCCACGATCAGGTAGTCGGCGGTGAGGGCATTCCACGAAAAGCCGTCCCGCTTGTCCACCGTGGCAAAGGGGACGATGGAGGTGGTAGGACTCTTCGCCTCCGGAATGCCCACCGAGCGGAGAACCGCGTCGTAGATACTGGAGTTGAAGAGAAAGGAGGAGGCGACGACGGCCGCTGTCTTTGGCTTCTCCGCAGAGAGGTTGTCCACATACACCCGCAGGGCCACCAGCTGGGCGATATCCTCCCGCTGAGGCGGTATATAGGTGAAAGTGGGCAGAGCGGCCAGACTGGTGATTTCCTGGGGGCTGGAGGGCTGCTCCCGGGGAAGAAAGGAGCTGCCCAGTACACACAGGGACAGGGCCCAGGCCCCGATCTCGGACAGAGGAATCCGGGGCAGGGCTTCCAGTCCCAGGGCCAGTGCGGCGCACAGAGCGGGCAGATAGAGCAGCAGATGCTGCTGCCCGTGGGACTGTACCCGGGTGAACAAGAGCAGGCAGAGCACTGGCTGCACCAGGGCGAGCAGGGAGAAATACCGGGCTTTGCGCCGCCGGAGCAGAGACCAAACGAGGGCAGCCAGGGCCAGCACCAGGACAATCCAGCCGAAATAGCGGCACAGCATCACCGCGTCCACCCAGCGGCCCTGGTCGTAGGCGGAGTAGGTGTCCAGGTAGTTGTTACCCAGCACCTGGTCCACCAGGAAGCTCTGGCCGAAGAAGAGGGCGCACACCGCGCCGGAGGCACACAGGGCGATGAAGGACTTCCATTGCTTCCGCCGCACCGCCAGGGCGAGCAGGGCCGCCAGGCCGAAGGACACGGTGAAAAAGAAAAAGTACCGCCGCAGCAGGAACACCAGGGTGAGCAGTGCGCCGGTGAGGATACCCCGGGCCCCCTGGGGGCGGCGTTCGTCGGTGTAGAGCACAAAGGCCCAGATGCCCGCCCCGGCCGCCGCCACATCCACAAAGCCGGTGAGAGCGGTGTAGAGCAGCATGGGGGTAGCGCAGGCCAGCAGGGCGCCGCCGCGGCGCACCCGCCGTCCCAGGGCCAGCATGCCCGCCAGGGCAGGGAGAACATACAGGTTGGCAACGGCGAAGTTGTAGATATATCGCCCGGTGCCCAGGAAGCGCATGATCAGCGAAATAGGCCAGGAGAGCAGATAGTTGTACTCCGAAGTAATCACACTCTCTGCCACCAGGCGGAGCTGGGCCAGGCCCAGAGGCTGTCCAGCCAGCAGGATGCTGGAGTTCCAGTAGATGGCGCTGTCCCAGTAGTAAATGGTGGCGCTGCCCGCGCTGTACAGGGCGGTGAGGATGTTCACCACAAGCACCAGCACCAGAATAGTTCTGCCGCAGGACAGGTTCAGCGGCCCGAATTGCCGGAGGGCGGTGCACAGGGTCAGAACAATGGCGGCCAGCATCAGGCCGCTGCCCAGGGCACAGAGGAGCCGAAAGGGGGCGGTGCCGATGAGCATGCCGTCGGCGTCAAACATGCTGTAGCTGGTGTCCAGCAGGGCCCCCAGCGCAAAGGCGGCCCCACCGGCCAGGGCGGTTTTCCGGGTGGGGCCGAAGGGGAGGAGCAGACGAGGCACCAGTCCCAGCTTCCACACGGCCAGCACTGCCACGCCGGAGAGCACCACAGCGGCGGCCAGAATCAGTTCCCCGGGGAGGTGCCCGTACAGAACAGCCCAAAAGCGCACCAAGGCCAGGCCGGACAGGCAGCCCCACGCTGCCAGCCCGGCCAGGCCCTGGAACAGGATGTGCTTTTTCATGTCTCAGCCGGGAGGCCAGGTCATGTCCCGGCCCGCCAGCACATGGAAGTGCAGATGGTGGACGGACTGGCCCGCCTGCTCCCCGCAGTTGGACACCACCCGGAAGTCAGTGATGCCCAGCTCCTTGGTGACCTGGGAGATCACCTCAAAGGCGTGGGCCACCACGGCGGAGTTCTCCGGGGAGATCTCCCCGCAGGAGCCGATGTGTGCCTTGGGGATCACCAGGAAGTGTGTGGGAGCCTGGGGATCGATGTCATAGAAGGCGTACACCTGTTCGTCCTCATACACCTTCTTGGACGGGATTTCCCCCGCCGCGATCTTGCAGAACAGACAATCGCTCATGGAATCAGCCTCCTTTCACGGGTTATTTTACACCAAATCGGCCGGAAGGGCAAGAAAAAGCGAGCCCCCGTCCGGAGGCTCATGTCCGGACGGGGGCTGCGGTCAGGTTCTGACGAACTGGTTCCGCTCCCGGCTGTAGGAACAGTCGATGGCGGAGAGGGACTGGGTGATCTCCCCGGCGTCCACCTGGAGATCGTCACACAGGGCGTCCAGGCTGGGATAAAAATCCCGTAGTTTGGTGTTGATGACACTGAGCAGAATCACGGGGTCCTTGGGAAGCATAGGGTAGTCTCCTTTTGAAATGAAGTGGTTATAGGGAAAGTGCGTTTCAAATCCCCTCGGAGAGCGGAGGGGGTATCGCGCCGAAGGCGCGTATCCAGGGGGAACTGGTTCCCCCTGGAAGGCGCATATCCTGCCGCGCAGCGGCAGAGATTTTCCGCAGAAAATCGATGCGCCGGCCGGGGCGTCGTCCAGCTTCAGGACATCAGGGCCGCCGCCCTCGTCGCCGCAAAGTCCGCTTCGCTCGGGCCGGCCTGGCGGCCATCCCTCACCCGCTCCCTTGCGGCGCCTCTCCCAAGGCGACCCGCTTCGCTGGGCTCGCCCTGGGTTCCCGGGACGGGGCTTGCCGCCGGATCTTATCTGCCGGGGCGGGAAACCGCCCCGGCATCAAGGTTTTGGCCCCGGTACCGGGGCCAAAACGCTTGGAAGGGCGTCATCTGCGTCGTTCCGCGCCTGGGGCGGCTCAGAGCCCCAGCTTTTCGGCGACCAGGTCGTCCACCTTGGCCAGAGCGTCGTCCAGCTTGAGCACGTCAGATCCACCGCCCATGGCGCTGTCCGGCTTGCCGCCGCCCTTGCCGCCGCAGATGGCGGTGA
>NZ_JAHZDL010000025.1:0-26592 GCF_019422385.1 Flavonifractor sp. | reverse complement strand
CCTGGGGGGTACATCCAATAGGGGGGAGCCGCAGCTCCCCCCTGATTGGTCGTTTTAAGGAGGGGTGCAGGGGAGGGAAATCGAAATCCCTCCCCTGCACCTTCTTTCCCCCCATTTCTTCGGGAAGAAATGGGGGCGCCGGCCGCGCAGGCCCGCTCCGCGGGGCACCCGCCGCGAAATAGGCGCACAAAGCTAGGAACTATGAAATCTTTATAATGGATACCCCCGCCCGCCGGAGTTTCCGGCGGGCGGGGGTATCTGTGTCTATGGGGAAACGGGTCACCGCAGAACGGCGCCCAGCTCCTTCTCCAGCAGCTCCAGGACAGACTTCACATCCTCGTCCGCCTCGGCTGCGGTGAGGGAGCGGTCGTCGGAGCGGAGGGTCAGGTTGAAGGCCACGCTCTTCTTGCCCTCGGGGATGGGGGAGCCGGTGTAGATGTCGAACAGCTCCACCTCTTTCAGCAGGCCCTTGGCCCCCCGGTTGATGCAGTCCTCCAGCTGGCCCACGGTGACGGTGCTGTCGCACACCACGGCGATGTCCCGGGTGACGGCGGGGAACTTGGGCAGGGGGACGTACTCCGGATCGGCGCCCCTGGCGTTCAGCAGCTCGTCAAAGCTGAGTTCGGCACAGTACAGCTCCCCGTCCACGCCGTAGCTGCGGGCCACCAGGGGGTGGATCTGGCCGAAAATGCCGATGCAGTCGCTGCCGCTCCACACGGTGGCGCAGCGGCCGGGGTGCCAGGAGGCGTCGCTGGGGGCGCCGGTGGGCCCCTCGAAGTGGACGTCGGCGGCCCGGATGTCCTTCAGGACGGCCTCCACGACGCCCTTCATGGCGTAGAAGTCCATGTCCTCGCCGTAGGTGCCCAGGGTGAGCACCTTGGCCTCGTTGGCCAGGCCGTCCTCCCCGCCGGGGAGGTAGACCCGGGCCACCTCATACAGCTTGGCGGACTTGTTGCGGTAGTTCCAGTTGCGGGTGAGGATCTCCAGCATGGAGGGCAGGGTGGTGGTGCGCATGATGGAGGTGTCCTCCCCCAGGGGGTTGAGGATCTGGAAGCTCTTGCGCTGGGCGTAGTCCTCGGGCCAGCGGATCTTGTCGTAGCAGGCGGGGGAGATGAAGGAGTAGGTGATGATCTCGTCGTACCCGCAGGCGCGGCACACCTCGCCCAGGCGGTTCTCCAGCTTCTGCTCGTCGGAGTAGCCGCCCAGGGTGGTCTCCCCCCGCATGAGGGTGGTGGGGATGTTGTTGTAGCCGTGGAACCGGGCCACCTCCTCGGCCAGATCGGCCATGCGGAGCACGTCGCCCCGCCAGGAGGGGACGGTAACCTGGTCGCCCTCCACCTGGAAGTCCAGCTTCTTCAGGATGGACACCATCTCGTCGGCGGCGATGTCGGTGCCCAGCAGGGCGTTGATCTTCTCCGGCTCCAGCTTGAGCACGGTGGGCTGGGGCACGAAGTTGAGGATGTCAATCACGCCGTCCACCACCTCGCCAGCGCCCAGCAGCTCCACCAGCTCACAGGCCCGCTCCACAGCGGGGAGGGTGTTCAGGGGGTCCAGCCCCTTCTCGAACTTGGCGGAGGCCTCGGTGCGCATACCCAGGGCCAGGGCGCCCTTGCGGATGCAGGTGCCGTCGAAGCAGGCGGACTCGAACACCACGTCGGTGGTGTCGCCCACAATCTCGCTGTTCTCGCCGCCCATGATGCCCGCCAGGCCCACGGCCCGGGTCTCGTCGGCGATGACCAGGTGGCTGGCGGTGAGCACGTGCTCCTTGCCGTCCAGGGTGGTGAGCTTCTCACCCTCCTCCGCCCGGCGGACGATGATCTTGCCGCCCTTCACGTAGCGGTAGTCAAAGGCGTGCATGGGCTGGCCGTACTCCAGCATCACGTAGTTGGTGATGTCCACGATGTTGTTGATGGGGCGCACGCCCATGGAGCGCAGCCGCTCCCGCATCCACTTGGGGGAGGGGGCGATCTTCACGTTGCGCACCATGCGGGCGGTGTACCGGGGCACCAGGTCGGCCGCAGGGGTCTCCACGTCCAACAGCTCTACCAGGGAGCCGTCGGCGCCGCCCTTGACCACCGGCTGGTGGAGGGTCAGCGGCGCGTCGAAGGTGGCGGACACCTCCCGGGCCAGGCCAATGACGGACAGGCAGTCGGGCCGGTTGGGGGTGATCTCAAACTCCACCACGTGGTCGTCGGCGTTGATCACCGGCTTGATGTCGTCGCCGGGCTTGCAGTCCTCTCGGAGGATGAAAATGCCGTCGGGGATGCAGTGGGGGAACTCCGCCTGCTCGGCCCGCAGATCGGCCAGGGTGCAGTAGCTGTCGGTCTTGGTGTTGTAGGCCGCCAGATCCCCCTCGTGCAGGTTGGGGCAGGGGGTGTCGGGGCAGACGGTGGCGCCGCCGATGTCCGCGCAGGTGTGGAAGGTGCCGTCGCCCAGGGGCGCAACCTCCAGCAGCTTGGCGCACACCACGGGGCCAAACACCTTGTCACCGGGCTGGATGTCTGCGGAGATGGAGGGCTTATTGGGATCCAGGGGCTTGTAGTCATTGAGCAGGGCGGCGGGGACGATGGCGGCGTAGGGGAAGTCCCGCTCGTCCAGGCCCAGCTCGGACAGGCCGCACAGCATGCCGTTGGACACCTCGCCCCGCAGCTTGCCCTTCTCGATCTTCTTGCCGCCGGGCAGGGTGGACTTGTGGAGGGCGGCGGGCACCAGATCGCCCACGTGGACGTTCCAGGCGCCGGTGACGATCTGCACCGGCTCGTCCCGGCCCACGTCCACCTGGCAGATCCACATGTGGTCGGAGTTGGGGTGGCGGACCATGGACAGCACCTTGCCTACCACCACGTTGGAGATCTCCGCCCCTAGGTCGTGGGTCAGCTCCACCTTGGAGCCGGACAGGGTCATGGCCTCGGCGAACTCCTTGTCGGAGGCGTCCACATGGACGAACTCCTCCAGCCATTTGCGCGATAAGTTCATATCTGAAAACTCCCTTATTCTTCGTTTGTAGGGCGGGGGCTTGCCCCCGCCGTTTTAGGGGCGTTGATCCCGGTGGCGGGTGCAAGCCCCCGCCCTACGGATATCGCCCGCCAAAGCCATCAGAACTGCTCCAGGAACCGGACGTCGTTTTCAAAGATCAGCCGCAGGTCGGCGATCTTGAACCGGCGCATGGCGGTGCGCTCCAGGCCGATGCCGAAGGCCCAGCCGGAGTAGACCTCGGGGTCGATGCCCGCCATCTCCAGCACACGGGGGTGGATCATGCCCGCGCCCAGCAGCTCGATCCAGCCCTCGCCCTTACAGGTGGGGCAGCCCACGCCGCCGCACTTGTGGCACTGCACGTCCATCTCACAGGAGGGCTCGGTGAAGGGGAAGTGGTGGGGACGGAAGCGGGTCTTGGTGCCCTTGCCGTAGAGCTTCTCCACCACGGTGTTCAGGGTGCCCTTCAGATCCGCCATGGTGACGCCTTTGTCGATGACCATGCCCTCCACCTGGTGGAACATGGGGGAGTGGGTGGCGTCCACCTCGTCCTTGCGGTACACCCGGCCGGGGGCGATAATGCGGATGGGCAGGGGCATGGAGTCCATGGCCCGCACCTGCATGGGAGAGGTCTGGGAGCGGAGCATCACCCGGCTGTCCTCGTCGAAGTAGAAGGTGTCGCTCCAGTCCCGGGAGGGGTGGCCCTCCTCGGCGTTGAGGCGGTCGAAGTTCAGCTCGGCCAGCTCCACCTCGGGGCCGTCCAGCACGGTGAAGCCCATGCCGATGAAGATCTCCTTCAGCGCATCCAGGGCGATATACATGGGGTGGCGGTGGCCCAGCTTGACGGACTTTCCGGGGATGGTCACGTCCACGGCCTCGGCCCGCAGCTGGTCCTCCAGCGCCTTGGCCTCCAGCTGGCGGCCGCGGGTCTCCAGCGCCTCCTCCAGGGCGGCGCGCACCTCGTTGGCCAGCTGGCCGATCACCGGCCGCTCCTCAGCGGACAGCCTGCCCATCTGCTTGAGGACGGCGGTGAGCTCGCCCTTCTTGCCCAGATACTTGACCCGCAGGGCGTCCAGGGCCTGGGCGTCGGCGGCGCCCGCCAGGGCGTCCAGGGCCTCCTGGCGGATCTGTTCCAGCGTTTCCTTCATAACTTGCAGCTCCTTTGTCTGTTACAATGGATAATTGGTAATTAGGGTTGCCGGGGGTGGCCCGTGGATACTTGTGCATGAAAAAAGCCCTTCATCCCATCTCTTCTGGGACGAAAGGCCAACCTTCCGCGGTACCACCCGCAATTCCCGCAAACTGCGGGCGCTCTCGGCCCCAGTAACGTGGGGCCATCCCGTCCCTGTCTCCAGGGCCGCTCCGGGACGAACCGAACGGACCGTTTCCCGCGTCCGCTTTCAGCCGGTGACGGACGCTCTCTGCCGGGGCGTGAGCCGCTCTTTTTCCCTTCCTCGCATGTGACCCTATTTATATCACAGATTGTACAAAAACGCAAGCGGGAAATTGAATTTCCCGCCGAAAAGGGGCTGACGGAACCTATGCATACAGGAAATAGGTCAAAAAAGCCCCTGCCAGCCTCTTCTATTGAAGGAAAAAGGAAATTGACGAGCGGGCCGCAAGCCCCTATAATGAAACCGAATTCCCTATTCCTTAAAACAGGAGCGTGAACTTCATGAGAATTGCCACAGCGTCCCAGATGCGGGAGCTGGATCGGATCACCATACAGGAGCGGGGGGTGCCCTCCACCGACCTGATGGAGCGGGCGGCGGCCGCCCTGGCCCAGGCCGCCCTGGAGCTGGCGGGGGGCGCGCCCGGCCGGGCGGTGTGCTTCTGCGGCCCGGGCAACAACGGCGGGGACGGGGTGGCCTGTGCCCGCCTGCTGCGGGAGGCCGGGCTGGAGGTGCGCTGTGTCCTGGTGGGCAGGCGGGAGAAGCTGACCCCCGACACCCGGGCCATGGAGGCCAGGCTGGCGGCGGCCGGCGGTGCGCTGGAGCCCTTCGCCCCCGACGACGCGGAGTTTGCCGCCTGGTGCCTGGAGGCGGACGTGATGGTGGACGCCATCTTCGGCATCGGCCTGAACAGCGACGTGCGGGGGGACGCCCTCACCGCCATCCACATGATGAACACCTGCGACATCCCGGTGGTGTCCGCCGACATCCCCAGCGGGGTGGAGACGGACACCGGCCGGGTGCTGGGGGCGGCGGTGCGGGCCGACCGGACGGTGACCTTCACCCTGCCCAAGGCGGGCCACTTTGTGGGCAAGGGCGGCCTGTGCACCGGCCGGCTCACCGTGGCGGACATCGGCATCCCGGCGGAGCTGGTGGACGGGGAGGACTACCCCGTCCGCACGGTGGAGGCGGAGGACATCTCCCTGCCCGTCCGACCCCGGGACGCCCACAAGGGGGATTTCGGCAGGGTGTACATACTGGCCGGCAGCGTGGGCTACACCGGCGCGCCGGTGCTGGCCGCCCAGGCGGCGGTGCGCTCCGGCGCGGGACTGGTGACGGTGGGGGTGCCCGCCCCGGTCTGGCCGGTGGCGGCGGCCAAGCTGGATGAGGCCATGCCCCATCCCCTGCCCGCGGGCAAGGAGGGGCAGCTCTCCCTGGACGCGGGGGAGGCGGCCTTTGCCCGCCTGTCCGCCTGCGGCGTGTGCCTGATCGGCCCCGGCCTGGGCCGGGGCAACAGCGTGTCGGCGGTGGTGCGCCACCTGCTGCCCGAGATCCGCATCCCCGTGGTGCTGGATGCAGACGGCATAAACGCGCTGGAGGGGCATATAGATGTGTTGGACGGCCGGAAGGGGCTCCACACGGTGCTCACCCCCCACGACGGGGAATTTGCCCGGCTGGGGGGCGATCTGTCCGGCGGCGACCGGCTGGGGGCGGCCCGGGCCTTCGCCATGGAGCACGGGTGCTGCCTGGTGCTCAAGGGCCACTGCACCATCACCGCCTTCCCCGACGGCTCGGCCTACCTGAACACCACCGGCAATCCCGGCATGGCCAAGGGGGGCAGCGGCGACGTGCTGGCGGGTCTGATCCTCTCCTTGCTGGGCCAGGGCCTGCCCGCCCGGCAGGCGGTGCCCATGGCGGTGTGGCTCCACGGGGCGGCGGGAGATCTCTGCGCCGGGGAGATCGGCGAGTACGGCATGACCCCGTCGGATCTGATTGCGGCCCTGCCCAGGGTGATCCGGCAGCATGTCAAATAAACGGGAGGGGATTGTGTGCGCCTGCGGATGGGCGTACTGACGATAAGCCTCTGCCTGGCCTTGACGGCCTGCGGCGGAGGGGCGGGCATCAGCCCGGCGGAGCAGCTGGCCCTGGACATTCGGGGGGAGCTGCTGGAGACGGCGGGCTGCACCGCGCAGCTGGAGCTGACGGCGGACTACGGCCAGCGGGTGTACACCTACGGCATTGATCTGAGCTGGCAGCGGGAGGGGGAGACCGTCCTCACCATCACCGCCCCGGAGAATGTGGCCGGGATCACCGCCCGCATCCTGGAGGGGGAGACCGCCCTGGAGTATGACGGCATGCGGGTGGAGACCGGCCCCCTGGACGGCAGCGGCATGAGCCCGGTGGACGCGGTGCCGGTGCTGCTGGACTACGCCGAAGGGGGCTATATCGCCGCCTGCGGCATGGAGACCGTAGACGAGCGAGAGGTACTCCGGGTGGACTGCCGGGAGCCGGAGGCCGCGGCGGGGGAGGGGCGGGCGTGCTCCCTCTGGTTCGACCCCTCCACCCATGCCCTGCTGCGGGGGGAGCTCTCCCAGGACGGCTTCACGGTGATCCAGTGCGAGTTCTCCAACTTTCAGACGCAGTAAACGAGCCCGCCGGGGCGCATGACGCGCCCCGGCGGGCTGTTTTTTGCTCTGGGCTTACTCCTGATCCCCACGATCCTGGGGGCCGCCGTGGATCTCGGTGATCTGGGCGCCCTCCTGGGCCTCATCCGCCTGGGCGGCGGCCTCCCGGGCCTCCCGCTCCAGCTCGTCCAGCTCGGCCAGGCGGCGGCGCAGGGCGTCCCGCTGCTCGGCATCCAAGGCGGACACCTGCTGGTCAAACCGCTCGTCCTGGCGGCGCCTGGCGTCCTCCTGAAGCTTCTGCTGGAGCTCCTCACCGTACTTTTTGCCCTGGGCCACATAAATCTCGCCCTTCTCGGCCAGCACCTTGCCGGCCTTGCAGATCTGCTCGCCGGCCAGGGCGGCCAGGCCCACGCCGGCAAAGGCGGCGGTGGTCAGAGCCTTGCCTAAATTCTCCCACGTCATCATGGAATCCTCCTTGTTGTTTCCTGGTATACAGAGTGTGGTGCGGGCCGTCCCCGGCCCTGAGTTCTGACCATAGTATAAACCGAATTGCCCGTTTTGTCTTTTGATTTCTATGAACTGAAGATTAAAAATAGATGAAAAGCCGGGTTGTGGAGCGGTCCGGCCCGTAGTATAATGGAACCCATCCCAATCTGCAAGGAAGAGGCATGTTCAATCATGAAACAGCTGGAGAGAAGAACCTGGGCGGAGATCTCCCTGCCCGATCTGGAGCATAATTACCGGGCGCTCCGGGCCATGCTGGCCCCGGGGTGCCGGTTTCTGGGCGTGGTGAAGGCCAACGCCTACGGCCACGGCGCGGTGCGTGTGGCGCAGAAGCTGGAGCAGCTGGGCGCGGAGTATCTGGCGGTGGCCTGCCTGGGGGAGGCGGTGGAGCTGCGGGAGGCGGGTATCCGCGCCCCCATCCTGATCCTGGGCTATACCCCCGCCGACTGCGGCGGGGAGCTGCTGCGCTACGGCCTGACCCAGACCATATACGACGCGGGGACTGCCCGCGCCTTCTCCGAGGCGGCGTGCCGGGCGGGAAAGCGCCTGCGGGTTCACGTGAAGGCGGACACCGGCATGTCACGGCTGGGCTGGCTGTGCGGCGGGGCGGCGCTGGAGCGTGCGGCGGACGACATCCAGGCGGTGTGCGCCCTGCCCGGCCTGGAGGCGGAGGGGATCTACACCCACTTTGCCAACGCCGACAGCGATGAGGACTATACCATGGAGCAGTTCACCCGCTTCCTGGATCTTTTGGCCGAATTGGAGCGGCGGGGCGTCACCTTCCAAATTCGCCATTGCGCCGCCAGCGCGGCTGTGTTAAAGTATCCCTGTACCCACCTGGATATGGTGCGGCCGGGCATCGCCCTGTACGGCCACTACCCGGATCCCTCCTGCGAGGGGCTGGACGGCCCCGGCCTGATCCCGGTGATGACCCTGAAAACCCGGGTGGCCTCGGTGAAGGACGTGCCCGCCGGCACGCCGGTGAGCTACGGCTGCACCCATGTGCTGCAGCGGGACACCCGCCTGGCCGCCCTCACCGCCGGCTACGCCGACGGGCTGCCCCGGGTCTGCTCCGACCGGCTGGAGGTGTGGCTCCAGGGCCGCCGTATCCCGGTGGTGGGCCGCATCTGCATGGACATGTGCATGGCGGATGTGACCGGGCTGGACGTCCACCCCGGCGACGAGGCGGAGATCTTCGGCCGGCATCTGCCGGCGGAGGAGGCCGCCGCCCTGGCGGGTACAATCCAATACGAGCTGCTGTGCGCCGTGTCCCCCCGTGTGCCCCGGGAGTATCTGGAACAGGATGGGGGCAAAACGCTCTGAGCCGGCATACAATGGGCCGGGGAGCCGTGCTGGCGCAGCGGCGGCGGGGCACGGGACTTCCTGAATTTTGAAGCCCTGTGTATAAATTCCGCCGCCCCGTGGGAAAATCATAGTGACCGCGTTACATAAGCCCCGCGCTGTGTGACGCTGGTGACTATTTTCCGGCGGAGTGTGAGCTTTTGTGGACAACAGCGTAAAACGAGGAGACATCTTCTATGCCGATCTGAGCCCGGTGGTGGGCAGTGAGCAGGGGGGCGTGCGGCCGGTGCTGATCGTACAGAACGACACCGGCAACCGGCACAGCCCCACGGTGATCGCCGCCGCCATCACGTCCCAGACCGGCAAGGCCCGTCTGCCCACCCACATTGAGCTCTCAGCCAACACCTACGGCCTGCCCAAGGAGTCGGTGGTGCTGCTGGAACAGATCCGGACGCTGGACAAAAGGCGGCTGAGAGAGCACATGGGGCGGCTGGACGAAGCGCAGATGCAGCGGGTGGACAACGCCATCGCGGTCAGCTTCGGCCTGCACACGGATACCATGGTTTAACGGGGAGAACGGGGCCGCCCGGACGGGCGGCCCCGCATCCCGGAGGGAGGTCGTACATATGAGAAAGACACACTGGCCCGCCCGGGCGGCGGCGGGCTGCCTGGTCACCCTGAGCCTGGTGGGGGTGGCCTTTGCCGCAGGTGGGCAGGGGAGCCAGAGCGATCCGCTGGTCACCCTCAGCTATCTGACCCAGCAGACCACTCCCGCCATCCTGTCCCAGGTGGACAGCATGGTGGACGAGCGGGAGGCCGAGCTGGAGGCGCAGCTCTCCGCAGTGGTAGACCGTTACGTCCAGGAGGTGGAGGACGCCCTGGCCTCCTCCGGCGGGACAGCCGCCCAGCCGGGCAGCGGCAGCGCCTCCTATGAGGTGGTGACCCTCTCCGCCGGGCAGACCATCGTGGGGAGCGCGGCCTGCGAGTTCCTGCTGCGCAGCGGCACGGCCCTCTGCGTGTCGGACACCTCCCCCGGCCTGGTGGACATGACCGCCGGCACCACCCTGGCCGGCGGCGGTGCCCTGACGGCCAACCACCTGTACCTGGCCACCATTGAGGGCCGGGGCGTGACCGCCGCCACCGCCGTCACCATCATGGTGCGGGGGGACTACACCATCCAATGAACCGGAGCGCCCGGGCGGAGCCATGCTCCGCCCGGGTATTTTGATGGGCGGGGCATGGTTGCCCTATCGGCCGCCCCCCTCATACCGCTCCTGGACAAAGTGCCAGTTGACCCGGTGGAACCAGTTGTCCACATAGTCCGCCCGGCGGTTCTGGTAGTCCAGGTAGTAGGCGTGCTCCCACACGTCCAGGCAGAGCAGGGGCCGCAGGCCCATGGACAGGGGGCAGTCCTGGTTGGGCAGCTTCATGACGGACAGGCTGCCGGAGCTCTCGCTGACCAGCCAGGCGTAGCCGGAGCCGAACTGCCCCAGGGCGGCGGCCTTCATCTCGGCCTTCCAGTTTTCAAAGGAGCCGAAGTCCCGCTCCATGGCCTCCCCCAGGGCGCCGGAGGGCCGGGCACTGCGGCAGGGGGACATGCCGCAGAAGTAGAGGAAATGGTTGTACACCCCGCCGCCATTGTTGCGGATGGCGGTGCGCTTGGGGTCGGGCAGCTCGTCCAGGCGGCGCAGCAGCTCCTCCAAAGATTTGGACTGGCACTCCGGGCAGTCGGCCAGGGCGGTGTTCAGGTTGTCCACGTAGGTCCGGAAGTGCTTGTCGTGGTGAAAGCAGAGGGTGTGCTCCCCGATGTCGGGGGCCAGGGAGCCGCAGGCATAGGGCAGGGGCGGCAGCTGATAGGGGTATTTCATCTCCATGGGGCATCGTCCTTTCCCAGTTGTTTTCCGCGAAAATTTGCGGTATACTATGCTATTATTTGAGACAGATCCGAGGAACATACTTATGACCAATTATTTTCAATTAGACGTATCCCCTGATCAGATCCGGGCCATCAGCACCCTGGGGCTGGCCCACCTGGGCGACGGAGTGTTTGAGCTGATGGTGCGCTCCTGGCTGTGCCTCCACGGCAAGGCCACCTCCAAGGGCCTGCACAAGGCCACGGTGCGCTACGTGGCCGCCCCGGCCCAGGCCAAAGCGGTGGAGAAGATTCTCCCCCTGCTCACCGAGGAGGAGGGGGACGTGTTCCGCCGGGGGCGGAACACCAGTCCCCACAGCGTGCCCCAGAACGCCAGTCGGGCGGACTACCAGGCCGCCACCGGGCTGGAGGCCCTGTTCGGCTGGCTGTGGCTCCAGGGCCGCACCGACCGGCTCAATGAACTGTTTGCCGTGATGATGGAGGGAGAGGAATGCCGTTAGACGCCCTGTGCCTCACCGCCGTGGCGGCGGAGATCCGCGCCGCCGTCCAGGGGGGCAAAATCGACAAGATCTACCAGCCAACCCGGGATGAGGTGGTGCTCTACATCCGGGGGCCGGCGGGGAACGTGCGCCTGCTCCTGTCCGCCAACCCGGGCCACCCCCGGGCCCACCTGACGGAGCGGAACCGGGAGAACCCGGAGCAGCCCCCCATGTTCTGCATGCTCCTGCGCAAGCACCTCCAGGGGGCGCGGATTCTGGAGCTGAACCAGCCGCCTCTGGAGCGGATTCTGGACTTCAAGCTGGAGACCCTGGACGAGCTGGGGGACCGGGTGGAGCGCCGCCTGGTGCTGGAGGCCATGGGCCGCAGCGCCAACCTGCTCCTGCTGGACGGGGAGGGGCGGATTGTGGACTGCACCCGCCGGGTGGACGGCGACATCGCCCGGGGCCAGCGGCAGCTGCTGCCCGGCCTGTTCTACCGGCAGCCGCCGACAGTTGACAAGTTAAATCCCTTCACATTAGAGCTGGAGGAGCTGCGCCTGGTTCTGGCCAATCCCCTGGGCAAGGCGTGGGACAAGCTGCTGCTGGACAGCTTCACTGGCCTGTCGCCGCTGGTGGCCCGGGAGCTGGCCTTCCGGGCGGGGGACGATTCGGAAAAGCTGGCGGCGGAGCTGGAGAAGCTGGGCAAATCTGTGGAGGAAAATCACTTTACACCATATCTCCTGGTGCGGGAGGGCAAGCCGGTGGATTTCACCTTTCTGCCGGTGCTCCAGTACGGCCCGGAGACCGAGAGTATCCCCCGGGAGAGCTTTTCCGCCCTGCTGGACGACTTCTTCTCCGACCGGGAGTCGGCGGAGCGGGTGCGCCAGCGGGGGCAGGATCTGGTGAAGTCCGTCACCAGCGCCCGGGACCGCACGGCCCGCAAGTTGGGCAACCAGGCCCGGGAGCTGGAGGCCACAAAGAACCGGGAGCGCCTGCGGGAGCTGGGGGACATCCTCACCTCCAACCTTCACTTGATGGAGAAGGGCATGTCCACCTTCCGCACTATGGACTTCTACGACCCGGAGGGGGGAGAGGTGGACATTCCGCTGGATCCCCTGCTCACCCCCCAGCAGAACGCAGCGAAATATTATAAGGAGTACAACAAGGCCAAGACCGCCGAGGAGATGCTCACCATCCAGATCGAAAAGGGCGAGAAGGAGCTGGAGTATCTCAACAGCGTGCTGGAGAACATCGCCCTGGCGGAGGGGGAGAAGGATCTCCAGGAGATCCGCCAGGAGCTGACCGAGACCGGCTATCTCCGCCGGCCCAAGACCGCCGCCAAGCGGGCCAAGAAGGTGAGCGGCAAGCCCATGGAGTTCCGCTCCTCCTCCGGCCTGCACATCTCGGTGGGCAAGAACAACAGCCAGAACGACCTGCTCACCACCAAGCTGGCCTACAAGAGCGACATCTGGCTCCACACCCAGAAGATCCACGGCTCCCACGTGATCCTCTGGCTGGAGGGGGGCGAGGCCGACGCCCGGAGCCTCACCGAGGCAGCCCAGCTGGCGGCCTACTTCTCCCAGGCCCGGGACGGCAGCAAGGTGCCGGTGGACTACACGCCGGTGAAATACGTGAAGAAGCCGGCGGGGGCCCGGCCCGGTATGGTGGTGTACACCACCTACCAGACTGCGGTGGTGGAGCCCGACGCCGAGCTGGCGAAGAAATTGAGGGTGAAATAAGATGGATGTATGCAACATTCTGGTGGTGGAGGACGACCCCGACATCAACAAGCTCCTCTGCCGCATTCTGGAGGGTGCGGGCTATGCCTGCCGCCCCGCCTTCTCGGGCAGTGAGGCGGCGCTGTGGGCCGGGCAGTACGAGTACGACCTGGTGCTGCTGGATCTCATGCTCCCCGGGCTGACGGGGGAGGAGTTTATCGCCCAGATGCGCAAGAAAAAGACCATGCCCATCATCGTTCTCTCCGCCAAGGCGGGGCTGGAGGATCGGGTCAATGTGCTCAAGCTGGGGGCGGACGACTTCATCCCCAAGCCCTTCGACAACGCGGAGGTGCTGGCCCGGGTGGAGGCCCAGCTGCGCCGGTACAAGCAGTTCTCCGGCGCGTCCGGCGGGGGGCGGGTGCTCACCCACGGGGATCTCACCCTGGATCGGGACAGCGTGACCGTCACCGCCGGGGGGAGGGACGTGACCCTCACCGCCCGGGAGTTTGAGATCCTGGCCCTGCTGATGGAGCACCCCAAGAAGGTGTTCACCCGGGAGCAGCTCTACGAGCAGGTGTGGGGCGGGGCGTACATGGGGGACGACAACACCGTCAACGTCCACATCTCCAACCTGCGCGCCAAGCTGGCCAAGGCCAGCCCCACCGAGTACATCAAGACCGTCTGGGGCATCGGCTTCAAGATGAGCGACCTGTAAGGGCGGTGTCTCTCAAAAGCAGCTCTGCTGCTTTTGAGAGAAGGATTGCATGGCGGAAGAGACTCGATTTCTTGCGAAATTGTCGCCCCTTCCGCCATGAGAAGAGTCATTTCCGAGGCACATGTCCCCGGAAATGACAGATTTTGATTTGCTTCCGCCGTCTGCGGACGGCGGAACTCTGCGAGGCAACCCTTTCTGGGGGCTTTCCGACAGACTGACTCGCTCAGTAGGGCGGGGGCTTGCCCCCGCCGCCCGTAGGGGCGACCTGTGGTCGCCCGTTCAGCGCGGCCTCCCTGACCTTGCCGCCCGCCCCGTTTAAGAAAATCTTCACCTTTGCTTAAAGGCAGGTTATGGCCTTGCCATTATACTGGCATCAAGATCAATGAGAAAGGCGGATGCCAAATGGCAAACGAGATTTTATCGGCCAAGGGGCTGACCAAGCGGTACGGGCACCACCTGGCGGTGGATCACGCCGACCTGTCCATTACCCAGGGGCAGATTTACGGCCTGGTGGGCCGCAACGGGGCGGGCAAGACCACCATCATCCGGATGGTGACGGCCCAGACGGCCCCCACCGAGGGGGAGCTCTCCCTGTTCGGCGAGACGGGGGAGAAGGCCCTGTCCAGGGCCCGCTCCCGCACCGGGGCCATGGTGGAGACCCCAAGCTTCTACCCCTACCTGACGGCGAGGCAGAACCTGGAGTACTACCGCCTCCAGCGGGGCATTCCCGGCAGGCGGGTGGTGGACGAGGTGCTGGAGGAGGTGGATCTGGCCTCCACAGGGAAAAAGACCTTCAAGAACTTCTCCCTGGGCATGAAGCAGCGGCTGGGCCTGGCCCTGGCGCTGATGAACCGGCCCGACTTCCTGCTGCTGGACGAGCCCATCAACGGCCTGGACCCGGAGGGCATCGTGGAGTTCCGCAACCTGCTGCTCCAGCTCAACCGGGAGCGGCAGACCACCATACTCATCTCCAGCCACATCCTGTCCGAGCTGGGCAACCTGGCCACCTGCTACGGCTTCATCGACAACGGCCGCATGCTAGAGCAGATCTCCGCCAAGGCCCTGGAGGAGAAGTGCCGGGCCTGCATCGAGGCAAAGGTGGACAACGCCTCCCAGGCGGCCCTGGTGCTGGAGCAGCAGCTGGGCATCCGGGACTACGAGGTGCTGCCCGGTAACGTGCTGCGCATCTACAGCAGCCTGGACGCCCCCCAGCGGGTGACCCAGGTCCTGGTGGAGGGCGGCGTGGCCCTCCAGGGCATCGAGAGCCGGGGGGCCAACCTGGAGGACTACTTCCTGGCTATGATCGGGGGTGTCCGCCATGCGTAACTATCTGGCTGCCGAGTGCTACAAGACCTTCCGGCGGAAGTATTTCTACATCGCCCTGGCAGTCTGCCTGGGCCTGGAACTGGTGCTGCTGGGCTGCTACTGGCTGACCTTGAGCTGGGGGAACCCCAATGTCACCTTTTCCTCCACGGCGGTGCTGGTGCCCTTCCTGCTGGGCATGGGCCTGTACGCCCCGCTGATCACCGGCGACATTGTGTTCTCCGACCAGTACAAGAACAACACCCTGAAGAACGAGGTGTCCTACGGGGTGCCCCGGGCAAGGATCTACCTGGGCAAGCTGGCGGTGACCGCCCTGGCCTCCGTGCTCGCCGCCCTGGCCATGCTGGGCCTCTACCTGGGGGGCTGCTGGCTCCTGTTCCCCCATGCCGCTGACGATGGATATACCTGGGCCCTGGTGGGCTACTGCCTGGCGGGGGCCTTCCCCCTGTGGCTGGCGGGGCTGGCCGTGGTCAACGCTTGCTACTTCCTCATCCGTTCCAACACCATCGCCGCCTTCACAGGCGTGGGTATTCTGCTGCTGGTCTCCCAGATTTTCCAGCTGCTGGGCCTGCTGATCCACCCCGTATTTGAGGTGATCCGGCAGTTCATGCCCAACGTCATGGTGGACGCCCTGGCCAACATGGCCTTCCAGTGGAATTACGTGGGCCTGTGCTGGCTCTCCGGGCTGGTGTGGTTTGCGGCGGCCACAGCCATCGGCCTGCTGGCCTTCCGGCGGAAAGAGATCAGATAGGGGGCGGCGGAATGAGAGCCTATCTGACCGCCGAGTGGGGCAAGGCCGTGGCCCGGCCCTACTACCGGATCTACCTGGCCGTCATGGTGGCTCTGGCCGCCGCCCTGGCCCTGATCTGGTGGTGGACGGGGCGGGAGGGCATGTTCCAGGGCTCCTTCGGGGAGTGCCTGTCCCTGCTGATCCCCTTCTTCTCGGCGGGCATCTACCTGGCCGTGATAGTGGCCGACGCGGTGTTTTCCGACCAGTACAAGACGGGCACCCTGAAAAACGAGGTGTCCTACGGCATTCCCCGTGAGCGGATCTACCTGGGCAAGCTGGCCACCGCCGCCGTGGCGGGTCTGCTGCTGGTGTTTCTCACCCTGCTGGCCTACGCCGTGCTGTGCCGGCTGCTCATCCCCGCCGGGCCGGAGGACTGGCAGGCCGTTCAGACCTTCCTGTTCCGCCTGCTCGCCGCTGTCCCCCTGTGGCTGGGGGCCCTGGCCCTTACCATGGCCGTCATGTTCAACATTGCCCATACCATCCCCGTGATGGTGATCGTGCTCACCATTCTGATGGGGCTGGGGCCCACCCTCCGCGGGATGATGGGGCTGGGGACAGGCTGGCTGGCGGACTGGGCGGAGGTGCTCTACCGCCTCACCCTCACCGCCCCCATGGATCTGGGCGCCGTGTCCCTGTGGGATCCGGCCTACCTGCTCTGGTGCTGGGGGGTGGGCCTGCTGTGGACGGCGGGCTGCACCGCCGTCGGCCTGGCCCTGTTCGCCCGGCGGGACATTCACTGAAAAAAGAGAGAAGGGGAGACCGTGCTCAACTACATCAAGGCGGAGCTGTGGAAGGTCTCCCGGCGGCAGGTGTTCTACATCCTGCTGGCGCTCCTGGTGCTCTGCACCGCGGTGTTTACCGGTACCAGCAGCCTGAAGGGCTTCCCCAGCCTGGCCGCCGCCGTGTCCAACACCATGATCACCGGCTTTCTCGCCGCCCCGCTGCTGGTGCAGCTGGTGGACGGCGGCGGGGCGGACACCCTGAAAAACGAGCTGTCCTTCGGCCTGAGCCGGGGGCGCATCTACTGGGGCAAGCTGTGCGCATCCCTGCTCCTGGGGGCGGGGATCTGCGCGCTGCTGGTGGGGGGGAGCCTGCTGGCCGGCTGGCTCCTCCTGCCCCACGGGGCGGAGGGGGAGGCGGCGTGGGCCCTGAACGTGGTGGGCTTCTGTCTGCTGGGGGCCCTGCCCGTGTGGTGCGGCCTGTTCGCCATGTGCCACACCCTAGCCCTGCTGGTGCGCAGTACCGCCGCCTGGGTGGCGGGGTACTACCTGACCTTCTTTGTGGGCCAGCCCATTCTGGTGTTTCTTGCCATGCTCCTGTTCAACGTCTACGAGGCCACCGAGACCTTCAGCCTGGTGACGGCCATCCTCATGCCCTACTCCCTGCTGATGCCTGCCGTGCTGGAGGACTGGCTCACCAGCCAGTACCAGCTGTGGTGCTGGGGGGTGGGGCTGGGCTGGCTGACGGCCGCCACCGGGGTGGGTATGCTGATATTCACCCGGAAAAACGTGCGGTAGGGGCGCTGCCCGGCTGTGTGCCGCCCAATCCCAAGACGAGGGGGGATTCCCGCTGTGCTGATCTTATGTATTCTTTTGGCCCTGGCCTGCACAGGCCTGGGCTTTTGGGCGTGGGCCCAGCGGCGCTCCCTCCGGTCGGCGGCCCGTCAGCTCCGGGCCCTGGAGGAGAACCAGAGCGGCTCACGGGTGCGCCTGGCGGTGCCCAACGGATCGGCGGAGGCCCTGCTGGACGAGGTCAACCGCCTGCTGGAGCTGCGCCAGGCCGACCAGTCCGCCTACCGCCAGCGGGAGAAGGCCCTGCGCCAGCAGATCGCCAATGTCTCCCACGATCTCCGCACGCCGCTGACCTCCATCCTGGGCTACCTCCAGCTGCTGGACGACCCCGGGCTTGCCGAGGAGGAGCGGAAGGAGTACCTGTCGGTGGTGGAGAGCCGGGCCAGGGCCCTCCAGAGCCTGATCACCAGCTTCTACGACCTGTCCCGGCTGGAGGGGGGCGAGTACCCCCTTCGGCGGGAGCCGGTGGAGCTGCGGGCCACCCTGGCCGGCCTGCTGGCCTCCTTTTACAGCGACTTCACCGACAAGGGCTTCGACATGGATGTGGAGCTGGCCGAGAACCTGCCCCCGGTGTGGGGGGATCCGGCGGCGGTGCTGCGGGTGTACACCAACCTGATCCGCAACGCACTGGATCACGGGGAGGGGCGCATGTCCATCCGTCTGTACCTGGAAAAGGGGCGGGTGGTGAGCCGCTTCGCCAACCAGACCCGGGAGCTGACGGCGGAGGACGTGCCCCACGTGTTCGACCGCTTCTTCACCTCCGACAAGATGCGCACCGGCCGCAACACCGGCCTGGGGCTGGCTATCGTCAAGGCCCTGGCCGATCAGATGGGCTGCCGGCTGGAGGCCGCCCTGGAGGAGGACACCTTCTGCATTGTCCTGTCCTGGCCCGCCGTCCGGGAGATCAACGCCGCCGTATGAGACATAGGGCGGCGTTACTTTTTTCTTGACAAAAGGTGCGAAAGCTGATAATGTAATCGCGTTAAGACTGAGGGCTGGAAACCCTTGCGGCTGTAAGAGTTTCCTAAACCGGCCAGTCTTATTTTAATGTGGATGTACACTTTCCATATAGTAAGCTGGCTCAGACAGCAGAGAAGAAGAGGTTGAAGCTACATGGTAAAAATTGTACGGAAAAAGGTACTCAACCCCAGCGTGACCTTGCTGGAGGTGGAGGCCCCCCTGATCGCCAAGAAGGCCCGGGCGGGACAGTTCATCATCCTGCGCCTGGATGAACAGGGGGAGCGGATCCCGCTGACCATCGCGGACTACGACCGCGAGAAGGGGACGGTCACGATCATCTTCCAGAAGGTGGGCCTGACCACCGAGCTGCTGGCCGATCTCAACGAGGGAGATTCCATCAAGGACTTCGTGGGCCCCCTGGGCCTGCCCACCGAGCTGCCCGAGGGCGCCAGGCGCGTGTGCGTGGTGGGCGGCGGCGTGGGCTGCGCCATCGCCTATCCCCAGGCCAAGACCTGCCACGCCGAGGGGCTGGAGGTGGACGTGATCGCGGGCTTCCGCTCCAAGGACATCGTGATCCTGGAGGACGAGTTCAAGTCCGTCAGCGACCACTGCTACATCATGACCGACGACGGCAGCTATGGGGAGCAGGGCTTCGTCACCGTCAAGCTCAAGGAGCTCATCGACTCCGGCGTCAAGTACGACGCGGTGATCGCCATCGGCCCCATCCCCATGATGAAGTTCGTGTCCAAGACCACCGAGCCCTACGGCATCAAGACCATCGTCAGCCTGAACCCCATCATGATCGATGGCACCGGCATGTGCGGCGGCTGCCGGGTCACCGTGGGCGGCAAGATGAAGTTTGCCTGCGTGGACGGCCCCGACTTCGACGGCCACGAGGTGGATTTTGACGAGCTGATGAACCGCAACGCGGTCTACCGCGCCCAGGAGGCCGAGGAGAAGGAGCGGCACGCCTGCCGCCTTGACCAGCTGGCCCATGAGATGATGGATCACTAAGGAAGGGAGCCGAGCACAATGGCAAATATGAGTTTGAAGAAGGTTCCCATGCCGGAACAGGATCCCAACGTCCGCAACCACAACTTCCAGGAGGTCTCCCTGGGCTACACCAAGGAGATGGCTATGGAGGAGGCCACCCGCTGCCTCAACTGCAAGAACAAGCCCTGCGTGGGCGGCTGCCCCGTGAATATCCGCATCCCTGAGTTCATCGCCAAGGTGGCCGAGGGGGACTTCCAGGCGGCCTACGACATCATCTCCGACACCAACGCCCTGCCCAGCGTCAGCGGCCGGGTCTGCCCCCAGGAGAGCCAGTGCGAGGCCCGCTGCGTCCGCGCCATCAAGGGCGAGCCGGTGGCCATCGGCCGGCTGGAGCGCTTCGTGGCCGACTGGTACCGAGAGAACGTGAACGCCATGCCCGCCAAGCCCCAGACCAACGGCATCCGCGTGGCGGTGGTGGGTTCCGGCCCGGCCAGCCTGACCTGTGCCAGCGATCTGGCCAAGCTGGGCTATGAGGTGACCATCTTCGAGGCCTTCCACACCGCCGGCGGCGTGCTGGTGTACGGCATCCCCGAGTTCCGCCTGCCCAAGGCCATCGTGCAGAACGAGGTGGACAAGCTCTCCGCCCTGGGGGTGGATCTGGAGACCGACATGGTCATCGGCAAGACCTACGACATCGATGAGATGTTTGCCGAGGGCTACGAGGCCGTGTTCATCGGCTCCGGCGCCGGCCTGCCCATGTTCATGGGCATCGAGGGCGAGACCCTGGCGGGCGTGTACTCCGCCAACGAGTACCTGACCCGCATCAACCTGATGAAGGCCTACCGGGAGGGGTACGACACCCCGCTGAAGATCTCCGGCTCCGCCGCCATCATCGGCGGCGGCAACGTGGCCATGGACGCCGCCCGCTGTGCCAAGCGCATGGGCGCCGAGCACGTGTACGTGCTCTACCGCCGGGACGAGGAGGAGATGCCCGCCCGGAAGGAGGAGGTCCACCACGCCAAGGAGGAGGGCATCGAGTTCATGCTCCTCACCAACCCGGTAAAGGTGCTGGATGACGGCAGCGGCCGGGTGGGCGGCCTGGAGTGCGTGAAGATGCGCCTGGCGGCCCCCGATGAGAGCGGCCGCCGCGCCCCCAAGGTGGTGGAGGGCTCCAACTTCCGCCTGGACGTGGACACCGTGGTCATGAGCCTGGGCACCAGCCCCAACCCCCTGATCCGCTCCACCACCCCCGGCCTGGAGACCAACAAGAAGGGCTGCCTGCTGGTGAACGAGGAGACCATGGAGACCACCCGGGAGGGCGTGTACGCCGGCGGCGACGCGGTCACCGGCGCGGCCACCGTGATCCTGGCTATGGGCGCCGGCAAGAAGGCCGCCGAGTCCATGGACAAG
This sequence comes from Flavonifractor sp., assembly GCF_019422385.1. Classification (NCBI taxonomy): domain Bacteria; kingdom Bacillati; phylum Bacillota; class Clostridia; order Eubacteriales; family Oscillospiraceae; genus Flavonifractor; species Flavonifractor sp. Next base: position 6,185 of record NZ_JAHZDL010000025.1, on the reverse strand, counting down.
TACCTGAAGGCCAAGCACGGCAAGTAATGGAACAGAAACAGAGCGGCCGTCTCCCGCAGGAGACGGCCGCTTTTTAATGGATTTTTACTTGGTGCCGAAGATCCGGTCGCCGGCGTCGCCCAGGCCGGGGACGATGTAGCCGTGGTCGTTGAGCTTCTCGTCCAGGGCGGCGCAGTAGATATCCACATCGGGGTGGTCGTGATGTACCCGCTCGATGCCCTCGGGGGCGGCGATGATGTTCATCAGCTTGATGTGCTTGACCTCATAGTTCTTGATGAACTGGATGGCCGCAGAGGCGGAGCCGCCGGTGGCCAGCATGGGGTCGAGGATGATCACATCCCGCTCGGCGATGTCGGTGGGCATCTTGCAGTAGTACTCCACCGGCTCCAGGGTGTCGGGATCCCGGTACAGGCCGATGTGGCCCACCTTGACGGAGGGGATCAGGGTGAGAATGCCGTCCACCATGCCCAGGCCGGCGCGGAGGACGGGGACGATGGCCAGCTTCTTGCCGGCGATCATCTTGAACTTGGCGGTGGTGATGGGGGTCTTGATCTCCACCTCCTCCAGAGGCAGATCCCGGGTGGCCTCATAGCACATGAGGGTGGCGATCTCGGAGACCACCTCACGGAAGTCCTTGACGCCGGTGTTCTCATCCCGCAGGATGGAGAGCTTGTGCTGGAGCAGCGGATGATCCAGAATGTGTACTTTTTCCATGTCCATGGCTCATTCCCCTTTGTTTCGTTCTTTTTCCAGCCGCTCCCGTTCCGCCTGGGAGAGCCGGTGGTATTCGGGCACCAGAGAGGCCGCGTCGGTGAGGCGGCCCGACCGGGCCAGCTCCAGAGCGCACCGGGCGACGCCCCATGCGCTCTGCTGCCGCAGGTGGGGCGGCGCCAGCCGGACATCCAGCCCCAGTTCCTTGCAAGTAGTATAGCATAAAACCGCGCCGTCTCCAACCAGAATTTGCGGCTTTCCCCGGTTTTTTAACTCCTCCGCCAGCACGTCCAGGCCGATGGCCCGGTCGGGGGTGAGCCGCTCCAGTCCATCCCCGGTGCCCAGGAACCGGGCGTTGTACACCTGGTTCCGCCGGGCGTCCATGACGGCGCAGATGTCCATGCCCATGTGGGCCACGCCCCAGGCCATGGATTCCAGGGTGGAACAGGCGGCGCAGGGCTTGCTGCCCGGCCAGGCCAGCCCCTTGGCGGCGGCCACGCCGATGCGCACCCCGGTGAAGGAGCCCGGGCCGGCGGCCACGGCGACGACGTCCACCTGCTCCAGGGAGGCGCCGCACTGCTCCAGCAGGGCGGCGGCCATGGGCAGCAGAGTGACGGAGTGGGTCAGGCCGTTGTCCTGGAAGGACTGGGCGATCAGGTTCTCGTCCTCGCACAGGGCCGCCGAGCAGGCCACGGCGGAGGACTCCAGGGCCAGGATTTTCACAGCTTGCTCACCCCCGCAATGGTAATGACGCGCTCCTGGTCGGAGGCCCCCCGGCGGATATCCACCCGCACGGCGTCCTCCTCCAGCGCATCGGCGATGTTCTCGCTCCACTCCACGGCGCACACGCCCCCCCGGCAGAGGTAGTCCTCCCAGCCGATGTCAAACAGCTCGTCGGCTGAGCCCAGGCGGTACATATCGAAGTGGAACAGGGGCAGCCGGCCCCCCTCGTACTCGTTGACGATGGTGAAGGTGGGGCTGGTGATCCGGTCGGGGATACCCAGGCCCCGGGCCAGCCCCCTGGTGAAGGCGGTTTTGCCCGCCCCCAGATCCCCGGTAAAGGCCACCACCGCGCCGGGCTCCAGTTGTTCCGCCAGCCGGGCGCCGATGTCCTCGGTCTCCTCCGGCGAATGGGATAGCAGTTCCATGGCTCACCTCTTAAATGTGAAGATTCTGACAAGATTATAACACACCTGTTTACCAAACGCAAAAAAGATGGTAAACTAAAATAACATTGCGGTATTTGCGAAAAAATGGTAAGGAGGCGGGGACTTGTCCTGGCTTCGAGATTCCATCCGGGCCTTCCTGGAGCGGGGCGACCGGCTGCTGCTGGCTCTCTGCCTGCTGGCCAGCGGATTTGGCCTGGTGCTTATCTACAGCGCCACCCGGTACATGGACGCCGCCGCGGGGATGCGCTGCATGGTCATCCAGGCGGCGGGTATCCTGCTGGGTGTGCTGGCCTATATTCTCCTGTCCTCGGTGGACATTGAACTGTTTACGGAAAAATCCTGGAAATGGCTCCTGCTCTTCGGCGTGTTCATCAATCTGCTCCTGCTGACCCCGCTGGGAACCGGCGGGGAGGAGACGGGCAACAACAGCTGGCTGCACATCCCCGGTTGCCCGGTGAACCTCCAGCCGGCGGAGCTGGCCAAGCTCACCTTTGTACTGCTGCTGGCCTGGCAGATGAAGAAGCTGGGGGAGGGGGGGAGCATCAGCCGCCCCACGTCGGTGTTCTCCATCGCCGGGCACACGCTGGTGATGCTCGGCCTGATTGTGGCCACCTCCGGCGATTTCGGCATGGCCCTGACCTATGCCGTCATCTTTGTGGTGGTGGCCTGGGCCGGGGGTGTGAAAAAGCGGTGGTTTCTTCTGGCTGTCGTGGTGTGCGTCGTGGGGCTGCTGCTGATCTGGCCGTATATCAAAGACCGCTACTTCATGAGGCGGTTCATTGTGGTGTTTGACCACCTGACCGGCAACCCGGATACCCTGTATGACCAGACCCGGGACACGGGCTTCCAGCAGACCCGCAGCATCCTGGCCATCGGCAGCGGCGGCCTGTTCGGCATGGGCTACCTCAACGGCACCCAGACCCAGAGCACCTCGGAGCAGTCCCTCCCCGCCCGGCACACCGACGAGATCTTCGCCGTCTGCGGGGAGGAGTTCGGCCTGGTGGGCTGCGTGCTGCTGCTGTGCCTGCTGGGGGCCATCATCCTGCGGTGCATCTGGGTGTCCCGGCGGGCCAGCTCCCCCCAGAGCGCCCTCATCGCCATGGGCTACGCCGGCATGCTCACCGCCCAGGTGGCGGTCAATGTGGGCATGTGTCTCTACGTGTTCCCGGTGGTGGGCCTGACCCTGCCCTTCATCAGCTACGGCGGCACCTCCATCGTCACCATGTTTGCCGCCATGGGCATTGTCTCCAGCATCAAGATGCGCTCCCTGCCCAGCTGGCTGCGGGATCGCAGCAGGCTGTAGCCCCGGCGTTGAAAGAGGAGATAGGCCTCCTTTGAAATTCAGGAAAAGACTTGATATTCCTATAGAAATAGTATAGAATAGGAATGAAATCAAGTGGATATCCTGAGCTTCAAAGGAGGCATATTTTATGGTGAAATTGCAGAAGGCGGCCATCGTCGGCTGCGGCTTTGTGGGGGCCAGCATCGCCTTTGCCCTCATGCAGGACGGCATTTTCTCCGAGCTGGTGCTCATCGACGCCAACCGGGACAAGGCAGAGGGAGAGGCCATGGATCTCTCCCACGGCCTGCCCTTTGCCCGGCCCATGGACATCCGGGCGGGGGACTACGACGACGTGGCGGACTGCGCCCTGGTGATCATCACCGCCGGGGCGGGGCAGAAGCCGGGGGAGACCCGGCTGGATCTGGTTCACAAGAACGTGGAGATCCTCCGGGGCATCGTGCCGGAGATCGCCAAACGGAACCGGGAGACCATCCTGCTGGTGGTGTCCAACCCGGTGGATGTGCTCACCTGGGCGGCGTGGAAGCTGTCCGGCTACCCGGCCAACCGGGTGCTGGGCTCGGGCACGGTGCTGGACACCGCCCGGCTCAAGTACCTGCTGGGGGAGCGGCTGGGGGTGGACAGCCGCAGTGTCCACGCCTTCATCATCGGCGAGCACGGCGACAGCGAGCTGGCGGTGTGGAGCGGGGCCAACGTGTCCGGCATCCCCCTGGACCACTTCTGCGAGCTGCGGGGCTATTACGAGCACGACAAGGCCGACGAGTGGCTCCAGCGGGAGGTGCGGGACAGCGCCTACGAGATCATCCGCCGCAAGGGGGCCACCTACTACGGCGTGGCCATGGCGGTGACCCGCATCGCCCACGCCATCGTGCGGGACGAGCACTCGGTGCTCCCGGTTTCCAACCTGCTCCAGGGCCAGTACGGCATTGACGGCCTGTGCATGAGCATACCCGCCGTGGTGGGGCGGAACGGGGTGGAGGACACCCTGGAGATCCCCCTCTCCCCGGCGGAGCGGGAGGCCCTGGCCGCCTCCGCCGCCACCCTGCGGCAGGTGGCGGACGGGCTGGCGCTGTAGCCCCCCTCAGGCGGCCTGGAGCTGCCTGCGGAACAGGGCGCGGAACAGCCGGCGCACCAGGGGCCCGCAGAAGAACATCTGCCAGCACAGGGCCATGGGGAAGTTGCGCACAATGGTCTGGAGCCAGACGGAGAGGAACTCCGCGCTGAATCCGGAGAAGAGCACCGTGGCCCACAGGCTCATGGTGGGGCACATGAGGGCCACCGTCACCCCCGCCCGCGCCAGGGTGACCAGAATGGGCTTGTCCACCCCGGGGGCCACCTGGGCGAAGGCGATGCGCTGGGCCAGGGGATCCAGGAAGAAAAAGCTCATCACAAAGCAGATGGGCAGCATAATGCGCAGCTCCATCAGCGCGGGGATCCAGCAGGCGTTGGACATCCCGCCCAGGCGGAAGGCGGTGTTGTACAGCTCCATGGCCAGCACCATGAAAAAGCACATGAGGGCGGCGAACACCACTTCCTGAAATTTGGTTCTCGGCATACAAACAACTCCCTTTCCAATCAAAAGAAGCGGTGTCCGGCACGTAAACTGGTCTTACGTGCCGGGCACCGCTCGTTCTGCTTTATTTTACCACCGCCGGACGCGGGGCGCAAGGAGTTTTTCCGTCAGGGGATCACCAGCCAGGCCACCCGCTGGGCGTCCTCGGCGTTCCCATCCTCATAGGCCGCGCTCATATCCAGCTGCCAGGCGTCCATAAAGACCTGGCATTCGGCGGCCAGCTTCCCGTCCTGGACGGCGGGGGCATCGTACATCTCCACCGGCTGCCCGTTCACCAGGGCGGTGGTGCTGCCCGGCGTCAGAACAATGGTGACGCCCCGGTAGGTCATGGTGGCGGTCTGGGCCTCATTGTCCCAGATACACTCCACCCCCAGCCCCTCGCACAGGGCGCGGACGGGAACACTGTAACCTCTGCCATCTGACAAAGGTTCCATCAGCGGAATCTGGAAGGGATAGAGGGCGGGATCTATTTCTACCGCTTCCGGCGCGCCGCCGTCCAGAGGGTAGGCCATACCGTCAAAGATAACTGCATCCAGCTGGGATAACTCCACCACGGAACGGAACTGACAGTCGCGGGAGGAGCTTACAACTCCGTCTTTGGGATAGGAGCTGCCCGAGCCGTCGTTGTCCACCATTTGTGCCCAGGTATGCAGGGAACCGTCTGCCATCCGGAAAAACAGCAGGGGGAAGGGGTCTCCGGGTTCCTGGTGATAGGAGTAGTCCAGGTGGAGAGACAGGGGAGAGAGGGACACCCGCTTCAGGGTGACCGGCCCGCCCTCAATGTGAGAGACATTGCCCCGCCCTTCACCCACGGCGTTGATCTCCAGCTCAATCGGTTCCACCGGATCCAGGGGGAGCTCCACATAGTTGTCCTCCGCCATCACCCCCAGGCGGAGCTGCACACCGTTGGCGGCCGCTGATATGGGCTGGACGTTGATGGTAAAGGTACGGGAGGTGCCCGTGCGCAGATTTTCCTCCTCGCCCATAGAGATGCTCCCTGCGAGAGCCGGAACTTCAGCGACAGGCCCGTCCACCTCGGGGGTTGGCTCCGGCTCCGCAGTCTCGTCCTCCAGAATCCGGACTGAGAACGTGTCCATGTTGTTGAATCCTTCCGCCATGAGAGCGACCCTGGCCTCATCGGTTTTGGCCTCTATGGTGATCAGCAGATAGGCCGAGCGGGTGTCCGCCACCGAGCTGGTGACGGACAGGGTGTAGTTGTCATCGCTGACGGAATACGTCTCATGGTTCACGTAGTCATCGGCGGGGGTATTATCCCCCTCAAAGTAGAAGTCCAGCACGTTCCACTGGCCGGCGGCGGCCAGGGCCGTTCCCGCCAGCAGGCCCACCACGGCGGCGGCCGCCGCCGCAAGGCGGATCTTCTGTCTCATATAGGTTCTCCTTTCCGAGGGGACGGCGTTCAGCGCGGCGTTGA
>NZ_JAHZDL010000024.1:0-27162 GCF_019422385.1 Flavonifractor sp. | reverse complement strand
GTCTTTGTCTTTCACGATGAAGACCTCCCTGTTATCGTAGTTGTGTGGTCGGCAAACCACTTCTACCTTATCAGGGAGTTTTTTCTTTTTCTACTTTCCTCCTCGCTATAAGCTACTTTTTTACCCCCGGCTTAGCCGGGGGTTGCCTTTGGTGCCAGCAACACAAGGCCCCCGGCTCCGGTTTATCCGGAGCCGGGGGCCCTTTTGTTGTCCGCCGTTTCCTATGTCAAAGCTCCCTTTCCGCAGGCCATACCTGCGGCCGGATCGCCTCTGTCAGCTCAAATTCTTCTGTCGGATAAGGCGCACCTCCTGCCGGGAAAGGGGGTGCCGGTCCAGCTGGAGGAACGCGCTGCGCAGGGAGCCGAAGGCGTCTGCCAATCCTATCCGCAGACAGGGAGGCAGCTCCTCCCGCAGGGGCGTGCGTCCCAGCCGGCCGCAGAGGGCGTCCAGCGCCTCCAGCTGGAGCCGCTGGGATGGGGTGAGCTGGTGGGACGGAATCCGGGCGCCCACTCCGCTTTGGCGGCGGCTGGGACGCTCTGCCCGGCGGCGGAAGGGATGCCGGGTCTCTTTGGCCATGGAATTCTCCCTTCTGTATGCTGGCCACGCTCAGCGCCCCGCCGCCCGGCGGGCCGGGTGGTACAGGATGTGGAGCTGGCCGGTCTCATCGGTAAAGGTTCTGGCGTCCACCTCATACACCCGCCGGATGAAGTCCGGGGTGAGCACCTCCCCTGGGGTGCCCACGGCCACGATCTCCCCGTCCTTGAGGGCGTAGAGCCGGTCGCAGTACATGGCGGCGATGTTCAGATCGTGGATGGCGGCGACCACCGTCCGGTCCAGGCCCTTGACGATGTCCATGAGCTGGAGCTGGTATTTGATGTCCAGGTGGTTGGTGGGCTCGTCCAGAATCAGGCAGGGGGTGTCCTGGGCCAGGGCCCGGGCCAGGATCACCCGCTGCTGCTCCCCGCCGGACAGGGTGGAGAAGGACCGACCGGCAAAGGCGGCCATGCCCACCGTCTCCAGGGCCTGGGCCACCAGCTGGTAGTCCCTGGCGTTGTCCCGCTCCAGGGCCCGCTTGTGGGGGGCCCGGCCCATGAGCACCACGTCCTGGACGGTGAAGTCGAAATTGTAGTAGTTGTGCTGGGCCACCACCGCCACCCGCCGGGCGGACTGCTTGAAGCTGTAGTCCTCCAGGTCCTTCCCGTCCAGGTAGACCGCCCCGCCCGTGGGCTTGAGCACCCGGTAGATGCACTTGAGCAGGGTGCTCTTGCCGCTGCCGTTGGGGCCGATGACCCCCACCAGCTCCCGCTGACCCACCTGGAGCTCCACGTCCCGGAGAATCTGGGTTCCCCCCAGCACGGCCTGGAGCGCCTCCACGCGGATGTCCATCAGTCCCCACCTCCAAAGCCGTATTTCTTCCGGGCCATCAGGTAGACGAACACCGGCGCGCCCACCAGGGAGGTGAGGACGCCGATGGGCAGCTCGTTGCCCGGCAGCACCACCCGGCAGAGCACATCGGCCCAGATCAGGAAGATGGCCCCCAGCAGGGCGGACAGGGGGAGCAGCTTTTTGTGGTCGGTGCCGAACACCATCCGCACCACGTGGGGGATGAGCAGGCCCACGAAGCCGATCAGCCCCGCCTTGTACACCACGAACCCCACCAGCAGGGCGGACACCAGCAGGTAGACCAGCCGCCAGCGGTGCAGATCGGTGCCCAGGGTGACCGCCGACTCGTCCCCCAGCAGCATCAGGTTCAGATTGCGGTACTGGGTCCAGAAAAAGAGGGTGCCCGCCAGCACCACGGGGAGGATCACCCCGTTGCTCTGCCAGTCGGCCCCGGCCAGGCTTCCCATGGACCACTGCACCACGGCGGAGGCGGCGTGGTCGTCGTTGAGGATGAAGATAAACAGGTTGGAGAAGCCGGAGCACACGGCGCTCAGGGCGGAACCGGCCAGCAGCAGCTTCACTGCGTTGGCCCGGCCGCCCAGGTTGGCCAGCCCCACCACCGCCAGCGACACCAGGAAGGCCCCGGCGCAGCCCAGCACGCCCATGGCGCTCCCGCCCAGGATGGTGCCCAGGCCCAGCAGCATGGCCAGGGTGGCCCCCAGGTAGGCTCCGGAGGACACGCCCAGCACATAGGGGTCGGCCAGGGGATTTTTGACGATGGCCTGCATGACCACGCCGCACACCGACAGGCCCATGCCCACCCCGATGGCCAGGATCAGCCGGGGCAGGCGGATGAGCCACACCACGTCGTGGACGCCGCCGCTGCCCCACACCGCCGGATCGCCCAGGCCGAAGAGCTCATGGAGAATGACCCGGTACACATCCCCAATGGGGATGGTCATGGTGCCGAAGCTCACCGCCGCCAGCACCGACAGGACCAGCAGGGCCAGCAGAACCAGGCACACCGCCAGATAGGCCGGCCCGCGGCCGGACAGGGCGTTCTTTCTCATGGCGGCTTACAGCTCCAGATCTGGGTACATGCCCTGGGCCAGCGTCCGCAGCCCGTCGATGGTGCGGGGGCCGCTGGCGTACATGTCCCCCAGCATGATCAGGTGGATGTTTCCGCTCTGGACTGCGGAGAGACTGGCAAAGGCTGGGTCGTCCTGGATCAGGGAGAGCTGCTGGGTCATGACGCTCTCGGGATCGTCGCCGGAGTAGGCCATGTAGACCACGAAGATCACGTCGGGATCACAGGCCACCAGATCCTCCTTGCCCATGTCGCTGCCCTCGGGCTTAGCCAGCTCGCCCCCCAGGGCGGTGACCATGTCGCCGGCCAGGGTGTCGGCGCCGTAGTTGGTGATGGTGCCGCTGATGGGCTCCACCACCGCCACACGGACGGGGTCGTGGCCCTCGGCGGCGGCCAGGGTGTGGGCCACCTGGGCCTGCATCTCGTCCACCAGGGCCTGGGCCTTCTCCTCCACGTCGAAGATCCTGCCGATGTTGAGAATGTCGGTGTACTCATTCTCCAGGGTGCGGGAGCCGCCCCGGGCGGTGTTGGAGTTGATGTAGGTGCCCACGCCCTTGTCGTTCCACTCGTACACGTCGCCCAGCTTCTCGTCGCTGAAGTAGGAGCCCCAGGAGAAGATCATGTCGGGCTCCAGCAGGGTGACGGTCTCCTTGTCGGGAGCAAAGACGGTCTCGTCATAGTTCATCTGTGCGAAGCCGTCCTTCCACTCGTCCTTGACCTCGTTGTCCAGGCCGTAGGAGGCCAGCACGTGGTCCTCCAGCCCCAGGGCGATCATGGTCTCGATGCAGCCCTGGTAGACACAGAGTACCCGCTCCGGGGCCTTCTCATAGGTGTACTCCACCGGGTTGCCGGCGTAGTCGTAGCTGGTGATGGTCACCAGGTAGTGGCTGTCGGAGCCGGTGGTCTCTTCCGCCTGGGCGGGGGTGGTCTCCGCGGCGGGGATCTGGGTCTCCGACGGGGTCCCGCCGGAGCAGGCGGCCAGGGAGAGAATCAGGGCCAGCGCAAGGGATAACATACTGCGTTTCATGGGAAATCCTCCTTCTGAAAATATGATCTCACCGCCCGGAAAGCAAAACAAAAAGTCCGCTTTCCGGAGAAAGCGGACTTCCAGGGCTGTCTGGATACGACAACGCTGGACAGGTCTCTTTCTGCGGAAGATACCTATCCACCCGTTCCAAGCAGGTTTCCTGGCTCACGGATCTGCGCTTACCGCGCCTTCTCACCCCGCCTTGACGGCGGGGCAATGGCATTGCTGCGGCTCACTCCCCGTTCACAGTGACCGGATCGCTCGGGATTTGCACCCGATTCCCTATTACCCCAGCGGAAGCTGGGCACTTGGTGGGTTCTGATTGATTGTGGCTTCATTCTAATCCATCCGCCTGCACTTGTCAAGAGATGGGGTGGGACGGCATATGGCTCCCCACTGGCTGTGCCTACCGTCTCGGGCATTTGCTCCTCCACCGGGGCGCGGAAAAATCTCATCAGGCAGGATTCCACCTTTGGCCGGTCGAAGATGTCCTGCGGCCAGATAGACAAGGTCAGTTGGGAGTCGGCTGCCGTCGCCATCCTGGGAGCAGGATTCTCCCCTTTATCACCAGCATCTGCTGTCCCATGCTTGGGCGGGAGAAGGTTCTGCCGGCTTTAACCTCGCGCTTCCCCGCTCGATTTCATTCTGAGAGAAGGCGCTCCGCAACGCCGGTTTGACAGACCGCCGGTTCTCTGATAGAATGGTTCACAAGATCTAAATCTGACTTCAGGTCAAGACTTTTTCAGGAGCTTAAAAGATGTATACAATCGGACAGGTCTCTGAGATGTTTCATATCCCCGTCTCCACCCTTCGGTATTACGACAAGGAGGGGCTCTTCCCCGGGCTGGAACGGGCATCCGGCATCCGACGCTTCGGCGACGCGGAGCTGGAGGCCCTGCGGGTCATCGACTGCCTGAAAAAATCCGGGCTGGAGATCAAGGACATCCGGCAGTTCATGCAGTGGTGCTGCGAGGGCAGCGGAACCTATGGAAAGCGCAGGGAGCTGTTTGAGCGCCAGCGCCGGGTGGTGGAGCAGCAGCTGCGCCAAATGGAAAAGACCCTGTCCATGATCCGCTTCAAATGCTGGTATTATGAGCAGGCCCTTCAGGACGGCAGCGAGGAGCGGGTCACCCGGATGATGCCGGATCACCTGCCGGCGGAGATTCAGAAGCTCTATGACGATGCGCGGTCGTGAGCCCGGAAGGGCTGGGCGGCTGGGCGCGCCCGCACACAGCGCCGTCTGTCATTGGATGAATTGCAGAGACTCCAGCAGGGGCACTCCCGCAGCAGCGGGAGTGCCCCTGCTGTCCGATTGGCGGCCGTCTTCCGGTCACCGAGTCTGATAGCTCCCCTTCTCCGTCTCGGATGCCGGGTAGAACTGGATGGCGGTCTGGGCGGTGTGGAAGGCGCCGAAGCCGTTCCAGATCCCGGATCTGTCGTACTCCTGGGCGGTCATGGCGGGGTAGTTCAGCCATTTGACCTGGTGGGTGTAGTTGCTCCAGGAGTCCAGGAGCCACCCCTCCTCCACCGTCTCCACGCCGTAGGTCAGATAGCCCCGGCAGCGCTCCCCCCGCCGCGGCAGGGAGAAGACGGCGGTGGGGTCGGTGCTCTGGCTCTCCCCCCAGAAGAAAGAGTTGGTGGTGTACGGCTCCGTGGAGATGCTGTAGTAGTCCCCTTCATAGGTGGTTCCCTGCCAGTCGAAGAGCAGCCGGCCGGTCACCTCCCCCTCCTGCCGCCAGCCGTCGAAGCCGTCCCGGGTGGTGGGCCACAGGCTGATGCACTCGGTGGTCCGCAGCCCGGGCTCCGCCTGCCAGAGGAAGTGGTGGATGATGCGCCAGCGCCCGCCCGGCAGCTCCACGGCGATGTCGCTCAGGCGCAGCTCCCGCACGTCGTAGACGGTTTGGACGTGGATGGTTCTCCCTGAGACGCTGCGCTCCTCCCGCCCGTCGTTGAAGGGCTCCTCGCGTACCTCGACGGTCACGCTGAGGGCCCCCTCCAGCAGGGCCAGATCCCCGGGCGCCAGATCCTCCGCCACCTGCTCCGGCATCCCCAGCGCCAGCAAGCTGTCCCGGATCTCCTCCAGCTCCCGCTGTTCTCCGGCCTCCACCGGGCTCCACTCCATGGGGTAGCGGCAGAACACCGTCCCCGCCAGCAGGATGCCCGCCGTCAGGAGAACCGCCCAGGCGATCCACACGACCCGCTCGGACAGGCGCGCCCCGGCGGCCCGCACCACGTAGCCCGCCCCGTCCAGCAGGGCGGGCAGCTTCGCCAGGCTGCGCATGATGCAGATGTAGAGCCCCAGAAAAACCGCCACGAAGAACAGCCCCTGGAGCTGGAGATTCCCCCCGCCCAGCAGGCCCAGGGCCACCAGGGCGCACTGGAACGCCAGCAGGGCCGCCGCCGCCCCGGCCCTGTCCTCCTGCCCGGCACACCGGCGCACCGCCCGGATCCCCCGCCACAGGCAGAAGCTCCGCACCAGGCCCAGCAGGGCCAGCGCTACCCCCAGGGGCGGGAGATCCCGGGCCCAGATGGTGGCGTCCATCACCCGTCCCACATAAAAGGAGGCCAGATTCAGCAGGCTCAGCCCCCAGCAGAGGGCAAACCAGCGGTTTTCCCGCCGCAGGGTGCGGAACCCCAGGAACAGCAGCACCACTCCCACGGCGGGGAGCAGGTAGTTCAGGTACCAGAAGTTCAGGGTCAGGGTGGTCAGGCCGGTTCCCCACACGATGCGCACCATGGCCCGCCGCCAGGGGTTCACCTCCGCCACCGTATCGTCGGGCAGGGGCAGCGCGGTCAGCTCCTCCTCCAGCATCCGGTCAAATTCCCGGTCGTCACCCATCCAGCTCACCTCCCAGCTCCTTCCGCAGGCGGCGGCGGAGCCGGTGCAGCCGGCCCTCCACCCCCCGCGGGGTCAGCCCCAGCTCCGCCGCCATCTGGGCGGTGGACTGGAGGTAGTAGTATTTCCGGTACAGCAGCTCCCGCTCCATACCGCCCAGCCCGTCAATGACCTCCCGGAGCCGCCGCAGCCGCTCCTTCCGCAGCATCAGCTCCTCCGGGCCGGGGGAGGGGTCGGGGGCGTCGGGGGACAGCTCCGGAAGCTCCCGTCCGCCGCGCCCCTCCCCGGCGCGCAGGCGGTTCCTCGCCGTGTTCCGGGCCACCGAGGACAGCCAGGCCGGGAATCCGCCCCGCCCCCGGTCATACTGCCCGATCCGGTCCCAGGCCCGCATGACCACGTCGTTCAGGCACTCCTCCCGCTCCCGGGGATCGGGCAGAATGGGCGCGATGATATAGCGCAGCATGGGGCCGTAGCAGCGCAGCAGCTCGTCCGCGCCCCGCTCCTCCCGCCGCACCAGCAGCTCCACCAGCTCCCGGTCGTCCATGGGCCTCCCCCTTTCTTCCTTCCTATATGATTATACACGCTGAACGGGGCGGATCCCATGCCGGCAGGGGGAAAATTTGAAACCGGACAGGCCGGAGGGGGGTTCCCCCTCCGGCCTCAGCGTGCCGAAAAAGTCTTTTCGACACGCTGCTAAACTTTTTGAAGTTTCAAAAAGTTGTTTGATCCAACGCGAAAGGGAACCCTGACGGTTCATCTCCGCGCCAAGTGCCGCCGCACTGCGGCGGTTGCGCTCCGAAACGCCCTGCGGGGCAGCCTTTCACACTATCCCTCCCTCCGAATCCTTCGGCCGGAGGGTTTATCGACAGCCTAAGGCCGGAGGGGGATTCCCCCTCCGGCCTGTCCGATTGGTTCGGTTCGGGCGGCAGTTATCTGCTGTGAGGCGCGTCCTGCCCGCATGCCGCACTTACTTCGGCACCGCCACCAGAATGCGGATGCGGCCGCCGGCGGCGCAGTTCAGATCGTCGTACCAGCCGGTGAGGCGGTAGTCCTCGTCATTGATCTCGGACAGGGTGGTCACGTAGTAGGTGTTGGAGCTGCTGCTGTCCTTGAGCAGCACCTCCATGTCGTCGGCCAGCATGTATTTCTTGTTCCCCGCCATGGCGTACAGGTCGGAGAGCTGGCTCAGGGTGACGGACTCCAACTGGCGGATGCTGCTGATGCTGCCGTTGTTGTAGATGAGGGCGATGCCCCCGTGGGTGATATTATAGTTGGTGGTGCCGCTGACGGTATAGGTCTCCCCGTCCAGCAGATAGGTGTAGGAGGCGGAAATCTCCAGATTTTCGGAGTTCACCTCGCCGTCCACCAGGAAGGCATAGGTATAGGTGTCGCCGGTGACCTGGTTGAGAATCAGGCGGTCGATCTCCCCCAGCTCATTGAGGGAGTAGTAGCTCACGTCGTCGGACTCCAGCTCGGCGCCGGCCAGCCGGTCGGGGTAGATGCGGGCGTAGCCGCCCTCGTCGTCCACGTCCAGGATCTCCACGTCATCGGCGAAGTCATAGCTGCCCAGGCTGCTCCCGTCCCGGGATACGTCGCCCTCCAGCCCCCTGGAGCTCAGGGTCCGCAGGCGGGTGGCGCCGTCCTCTATGGTCACCGACACCACCCGCCCGGCGGAGTAGGCCGAGCCGCTGTGGTAGAAGGTGCGCTGGGTGCCGTCGGTGCAGGCCACCACCGTGGTGGTCTGGACGCTGGTGCTCTCCTCACTGGTGGTGGAGCCGTCGGCGGCGCCCTTGGTGCTGGAGAGCACCACGCCGTAATAGGTCATATCGGCCTCGGCGGCGGAGACGGCCTGCACCACCTCGCCGTTCATGCCCAGCAGCAGGGTGACGGTGTCGCCGGCGGAGAAGTCCCCCTGGCTGGAGAACTGATAGACGGCGGTGGAGGTGCCCAGCTCATAGGTGCCCCCCGCCACGGTGACGGAGGTGGGGGCCGTCGTGCCGGGGGAGACGGCGGTGAGGGTGCCGGTGACCCGGTCGCTGTAGATCCACACGGTGCGCAGGTTCTCGTTGTAGTAGTACACGTCGTACTGCTGCACCGCCGACAGCTCGGAGGCCGTGCCGTTGCGGTAGACCGTGATGCCGCTGGTGGAGAAAGGCAGGCTCAGGGAGCCGGAGTCCGCCACGTAGGAGCCCTTGGTGTCGGCGGTGACCAGGGTGGAGTAGTCCACCTCCCCGTTGGTGACGGTGTAGCCCAGGGTGGTGCCGTAGACGGTGCCCTCGCTGTTTTCACTGACCAGCAGGTTGTAGAACAGGGTGACGCAGTCCTGCCGGGTCAGGGTCTCCCCCTGAGACACATCCAGATCATCCAGCAGGCCCAGGGAGCGGGCCTTGGACAGCTGGGCCTCGGGGAAGGAGCCGCTCAGGCTGCCCGAGTCAAAGCCCAGCAGGCGCAGCAGGGCGGTGCAGGCCTCCTCCAGAGTGATGGAGCTGCCGGGGCGGAAGGAGCCGTCCACGTAGCCGGTGACCCACTCCTGCTCCACCGCCAGCTGGATATAGCCGTTGGCCCAGTAGCCGCTCTTCACGTCGGTGAACAGGGAGGCCCCCTGTCCGGTGCCCACCGCGTCCTGGTAGGTGGAGGCGGCGGTCATCATCTTCACAAATTCCGCCCGGGTCACCGGGCTGCTCAGGTTCAGGTTTCCGCTCTCGTCGCCGGACAGGATGCCCAGGGCCCGGATGGTCTCCAGCCGGGTGTCCGCGTCTGCTGCCAGGGCCGGCCCCGCCAGGGACAGGGCCAGGCACAGGGCGGTAAGCAGCGAAAGAAATCGCAGTTTCAAAATGGTCACGCCTTTCGTCGTTTAGTCGTAGTGCAGCGCGTCGATGGGGTTGAGGACGGCGGCCTTCTTGGCGGGCAGGTAGCCGAACAGGATGCCGATGCCCACCGAGATGCCGAAGGCCAGGGCCACCGCCGCCAGGGTGGGGGCCTCCGCCAGGGTCTCCTCCATGAGGCGGGTGACCACCTGGGAGGCCGCGGCGGAGAGCAGATAGCCGAACAGGATGCCGAAGATCCCGCCCAAGGCGCTGGTGCAGGCCGCCTCGATGACGAACTGCTGCATAATGTACCGCTCCTTGGCCCCCAGGGCCTTGCGGATGCCGATCTCCCGGGTGCGCTCGGTGACGGACACCAGCATGATGTTCATGATGCCGATGCCGCCCACCACCAGGGAGATGGCCGCGATGCCCGCCAGCACCCCCACCAGGATGTTGATCATGCTGGTCATGGTCTCCACCATCTCCGCC
Organism: Flavonifractor sp.; assembly: GCF_019422385.1. Lineage (NCBI taxonomy): Bacteria > Bacillati > Bacillota > Clostridia > Eubacteriales > Oscillospiraceae > Flavonifractor > Flavonifractor sp. Next base: position 17,533 of record NZ_JAHZDL010000024.1, on the reverse strand, counting down.
ATGCTGGTGACGGTGTAGTAGTCGTCGCTGGAAAAGACCTCATAGAGGGCGTTCTCCAGGGCGGCCACGCTCTGGTCGATGTAGTTCTCGTCCTTCATGGTGATCACATAGCTGCTTACCTCGCCGGAGATGCGGGAGGCGGTGGTGTAGGGCAGGTAGATGCAGTCGTCGCTGCCCCCCTCCTCCAGATCCTCATCCTGCTGGGCCAGCACTCCCACGATGGTGAAGGTCGTCCCGTATATCCGCATGGTCTGCCCCACGGCGCTGCCGCCGAAGTAGGCCCGGTCGATGTAGGCGCCGATGACGCACACCTTGGCGCGGGTGGCCATGTCGCTGTACTGCAGGCCCCGGCCGGAGGACACCTCCACCCCGGCGATGTCCAGGTAGTCCTCGCTGACCCCCTGGACGGTGGTGGAGTCCAGGGTCTCAGAGCCCACCTTGGCCAGCCCCAGCATGGTCACCGTGGGGGAGCACAGATCCAGATAGTCGCTGTTCTCCTCCACGATGTCGTACATCTCGTCCACGCTGAGGCTGCGGGTGGAGCCCCGGGAGGAGACGGAGACGGTGAGGGTGTTGGTGCCCAGGCCGGAGAAGCTGTCGGTCATATACTGCTCCAGGCCGTTGCCCAGGCCCACGATGACGATCACCGCCGCCACGCCGATGATGATGCCCAGCATGGTCAGCAGGGTGCGGGTCTTGCTGGAGAGGATGTTCTTGACGGCCAGGGAGAAGGATTCCAGGATGCTCAAGACGCCGCACCCCCCTCCGTGCCGGCGGCCCGGGGCGTCACCACCGCCTCGGGGGCGTCGGCGGGGCCGTCGTAGATCACGTGGCCGTCCTCCAGGCGGATGATGCGCTGGGCCTGGACGGCGATGGAGTTGTCGTGGGTGATGAGCACCACCGTGTTCCCCGCGGCGTGGAGCTGCTGGATGATGCCCAGCACCTCCCGCCCGGTGCGGGAGTCCAGGGCGCCGGTGGGCTCGTCGGCCAGGATCACCGACGGCTCCCCCGCCAGGGCCCGGGCGATGGACACCCGCTGCTGCTGGCCGCCGGAGAGCTCGGAGGGCTTGTGGCGGCACTTGTCCCTCAGTCCCACCATGTCCAGGGCCACCATGGCCCGCTCCCGCCGCTCCCCCCGGGGGACGCCGGCGTACATCAGGGGGACCTCCACGTTCTCCGCCACGTTGAGCTTGGGCAGCAGGTTGTACTGCTGGAAGATGAAGCCCAGCAGCTCGTTGCGGATCTCCGCCAGCTCGTTCTTGTTCATCTGGCCCACGTCCCGGCCGTCCAGCAGGTAGGTGCCGGCGGTGGGCACGTCCAGGCAGCCGATGATGTTCATGCAGGTGGACTTGCCGGAGCCGGACTGGCCCACGATGGCCACAAACTCCCCCTTGTAGATCTGGAAGGAGATGCCGTCGGCGGCCTTCACCACCGTGTCCCCCATGTAGTAGTACTTGCACACGTCCTTGAATTCAATGAGCGCCTTCATCTCAGAAGCCCCCCGGGCCGCCGCCCATGCCACTGGGCATCCCGCCGCCGCTGGGCATACTGGGCATGCCGCCGCCCATGCCGCCGGGCATGCCGCCCATCATGCCCATGTCGCTGTCCGAGGAGGTGGTGGGTATGTAGACCACCGTGTCCCCCTCCTGCAGACCGGAAGTGATCTCAATATAGCTGCCGTCGCTGATGCCGGTGGTCACCTGGACGGAGACATACTGGGAGGATTCGTCCCCGGCGGTCTCCGCGTCTCCGCCGCCCGCGGAAGTCTCCGCGTCCGTACCGTCCTCTGGCTGCTGGGCCTCGGCGCCGGCGGCGCTGGGGGAGTCGGCGGTGACCAGCACCGTGTCCCCCCGGTTGAGGGCGGCGGCGGGGATGGCAAGCACGTCCTCGGCGCTGTCCAGGGTGATGGTGGCGTCCACGCTCATGCCGGGCAGCAGCCCGTCGGTCTCGTCGATGCGGATGGTCACCGGGTAGGTGGTGGCGCTGCCGGTGGAGGTGCCCGCCACACTGACCTTGGTGACCACGCCCTCATAGGTGGTGTCCTCCACCGCGTCGGCGGTGACGGCCACGGTCTGCCCCACCTGGATGTTGGCGATGTCCAGCTCATCCACGCTGAGGGTCATGGTCAGGTAGGACAGGTCGTAGATGGTGCACAGCACCTGGTTGACCTCGGTGATCTCGCCGGCGTTGTAGTTCTTGTCCACGATGGTGCCGGTGATGGGGGCGGTGACGGTGTAGTCGTCCAGCTGCTCGGTCTGGTTCTCATAGGAGATCTGGGCGTTGCGCAGGCTCTCCTCGGCGCTCTGCACCTGGTCGGAGAGCTCCTCGCTGGTGAGCTGGAGGAGGGTCTGCCCCCTGCTGACCTGGTCGCCCTCGGCCACGGAGACGGAGGACACGGTGCCCGCGGCCTTGGCGGTGACAGTCTCCTCACCGGCATAGGCGAAGGTGCCGCCGGAGCTGCTACCCACCCCGTTGACCGTTGCCGAGGCGGACTGGCTGGTGGACAGGCCGCCGGGGTTGGATACGTCAATGGTCACATTGCGCACGATCATGTTGCCGGTGAGCACCTCGGTGTTGCCCGAGATCTCGCTGACCGTGCCGGTGAGGGTCTCAAAGGTGGAGTCCAGGGTCACCGTGGCGCTCTGGCCCACGTAGAAGCCCGCCGCGTCGTCGGCGGGGAAGGGCACCGTGAGCTCCATGGTATCCGAGTCCCGGATGGTGGCCACCTGCTGCCCGGCGGTCACCTCGTCCCCCACCTCCACGTCCAGGGTGTAGATCCGCCCGGCGGTGTCGGCGGTGACGGTGAGATCCTCCAGGCTCTCCACCGTGTTCTGATAGCTGCGCTCCGACTGGTTGAGGGAGATCTGGGCCTGCTCCAGGGAGTTGGCCGCGTCGGAGTCGTCGATGGTGTAGAGCACCGTGCCCTCCTCCACCTGATCCCCCTCCTCAAAGTCGGCGGTGAGGATGGTGCCCTCCAGCAGGGTGGTCACCGAGTAGGAGTCCGCCGCCTCCAGGGTGCCGCTGCCGGTGATGGTGGAGGTGATGGTGCGCCGCTCCACCTGGGCGGTGGTATAGGCGCTGTCCGCGGCGGCGGCGGTGTTCTGGCTGCCGCCCAGGAAGTACCAGCCCCCGCCGCCGGCGATGGCCAGCACCACCGCCAGGGCGATCAGCCGCTTCACCGGAATCCTGCGCCGCTTCCTGGGCGGGGCGCCGTCAACCGCCGCCAGGGCGCCCTCCGCCGCCTTCCCGCGCTTCCACTGCAATTTCATATCGTTCATCCGTCCTTTCCTGAAACGGGTTTCTGGTTCGGTACCTATTGTACCGGCGGAAGGTGAACATTCCCGGCGGAAAATCGAAACAAACTCGAAACAGCAGCCAAACAATGGAAAAACAAAGCAGGGGGCGCCGCGTCTGCGGCGCCCCCTCAGGCCGTCGATAAACCCTCCGTGAGGAAAAGCCTCGCAGAGTTCCTGCGGTCGCAGCCGCAGGAATAAAATCAAAATCCGTCATTTCCGGGGACATGCGCCTCGGAAATGACACTTTTCATGGCAGAAGGGGTGACTTTTTCGCAAGAAAACGAACCCCTTCCGCCATGTGAGCTTTCTCGAAAAAGCGGCTTTGCCGCTTTTTCGACACGCTCAGGGACGGTTGAGGCGGTAGCCCGCCCCCCATACCGTCTCGATGATCCTCGGGTTGGAGGGATCGTCCTCGATCTTGTCCCGGATGCGGCCGATGTGGACGGTGACGGTGGCGCTGTCCCCCAGGTAGTCATAGCCCCAGATGGCCTCGAACAGCTACTCCTTGGAGAAGACGATGTTGGGGTTCTCCGCCAGGAATTTCAGCAGCTCAAACTCCCGGTTGGGCAGGCGCAGCTCCCGCTCTCCCTTGTACACCTTCCAGCTCCGGGGGAGGATGGTCAGCTCCCCCACCGTGATGCGCTCCACATCCTGGGCCCTGCCGGACCCCACCAGCCGGTCGTAGCGGTTCAGGTGGGCCTTCACCCGGGCCACCAGCTCCGCCGGGTCGAAGGGCTTGGCGATGTAGTCGTCCGCCCCCAGGCCCAGGCCGCGGATCTTGTCCACCGAGTCGGTGCGGGCGGTGACCATGAGGATGGGCACGTCGATCTTGTCCCGCAGCTGGCGGCAGATGTCGTAGCCGTCCCGCCCGGGCAGCATCACGTCCAGCAGGATCAGATCGTACTCGCCGGACAGGGCGGCGGCCGCCGCCGCGTCCCCATCGGCGGCCAGACCGGTGGAAAAGCCGGCGATCTCCAGATAGTCCCGCTCCAGCATGGCGATGTCGTTGTCGTCCTCCACAATCAGAATCTTACGCATACAGCTCCTCCTCACAGGGCAGAGAGATCTCAAACACCAGCCCGCCGTCGTTCCAGGCCGTCACCGTGCCGCCGTGGGCCTCCACGATGTGCCTGACGATGTAAAGGCCCAGGCCGCTGCCCTCGCCGTTTTTTCCGCTGCGGGAGGCGTCCCCCCGCCAGAACTGCTCAAACAGATGGGGCAGCTGCTCCTCCGGCACGCCCCGGCCGTTGTCCGCAAAGCGCAGCCGCTCCGTGCCTCCCCCCCGCCAGACAGTGAGTGTGAGCACCAGCGGCTCCGCCCCGGCGTAGCGCAGGGCGTTGTCCATCAGATTGGCCAGCACCCGGCCCATCTGCCCGGTGTCTATGCGCACCGGGTGGGGGGCGGGCGCGCCCCGGAGGACAAACCGGCCGCCCCGCTGGGCCAGCTCCCCCTCCGTGCTGCGGATATAATCCCGGACAAACTCCCCCAGATCCGCCCGCTCAGGGGACAGGGGCAGGCTGCCCGTCTCCATCCGGGAGAAATCAAACAACCGCTGGAGCAGCACCTCCATATCGCAGGCCTTCCGGTAGGCGATATCCACGTACTGCGCCCGCTTTTCCTCCGTGCTGGCCACCCCGTCCCGCAGGCCCTTGAGGTACCCCTGCACCGAGGTGAGCGGGGTGCGCAGATCGTGGGAGATGCCGGCCACCAGGTCGGTGCGGGCCCGCTCGTAGGCGGCGTTCTTCTCCCGCTCCTCCAGCAGGTGGTGCTGCATCTGCTCAAAGGCGGCGCACACGGCGGTGAACTCGTCCTGCCCGCCGTAGCCCACCGGCCGGGTATAGTCCCCCGCCTCCACCCGCCGGGCGGCGTCCGCCAGGGCGTTCACCGGGCGCATGATGTGCTTCACCTGAAAATGGGTGGATATCAGGCTGAGGGACACAATAAGCAGGATGGCTGCGGCGCCGATGATCAGCAGGGAGAGCAGGGACGCCTCGGCCTGGGGCCGCTGCTGTCCGAAGAACTCCGGCAGATCCGGGCGGCTCATGGCTACCAGGGTATAGCCGCCGGACTGGATCCCCACCAGCAGGGCCGCGCCGTTCCACATCTCCGCCGCCTCCCCCTCCGGCCAGGAGGCGGGGATCCCGCCGTGCCGGAGCAAGTCGCTCTGCAGAGGACTCAAGGAGGAGAACACCTCCTCGCCGTCCCGGGCCGCGTAGAGGTGATAGCCCAGCGCCTCCAGCTGCAGGTTCAGCTCCTGCCAGCCGCCGCTGTCCTCCCAGGACTCCAGCAGCTCCGCCGCCTGAGCGGCGCCGGGATCCTCCTCCGGCGGGGCCTGGCTGGTATAGTGGTCGCTCACCCGGCGGATCACCTCGCTGCTGATGAGCAGAAGGGCCACCAGCGCCAGCACCACCACAATGGTATTGGTTATGAAGATGCGCCGCTTCATTACAATCACCCACGATAGCATAACGGGCAATTGTAAACGCTTGACTGAGATTTTCTAATTTTTTTGCAAACTCCTGGAAAAGCCAGGGCCCCCGGGGCGGATGCCCCGGGGGCCGCAGGTTGGGGAAATGCAAAGGGAGGGTGAGGGATCAGGTGCCAGAAGAAGAAATGGTAGCCCCGCTGTCCGGAATGTTGGTCAACGTGTACACGTAGTCGCCGTTGGATCCCTGCCTCGAAAGGCTACCGGCATTGGTGCTAAGATTGGCATCCGAGCAGGTGAACTCCAGATAGTAGGTTCCATCCTCATTCGCTTTGGAGAGGGTGGAGGAGCCGAGGCTCGCGCCGGTCTCAGCATCCCATGCAGTCACACCGCTGCTGAAGGTGACGGTGGGATTGGCTTCGAGACGTACACCGATGATCAGCTTGTTGCTGCCGCTGTCCACATCCGCCAAATCCGCGCTGTCGATTGTGTATACGCCATTCTCGTCAGCCGTAAGTTCAGTCGCAGAATCATCGCCTGCCAGCATCCAATTCACGAGCTCCAGATGATAGCCATCGGGGATCTGCACTGTAAAGGTGACATCCTCCGTGTTGTCAAAGTAGCTGTTCTCGCTGATGCCGATAATCACGTCCTCAGCATCCACGTCATCGTTACCAGTAATGACGAAGCTGCCAGTCATGGCGGAGTAGATGGCGCTCTGGGTCACGGTGATCGTGACGTCACTGCTGGTTGCTGCGGCAGGGAGGGTGTAGGTCGTGCCGCTGCCGGTGTAGGTCACCATGTCAGCCTCCAGGGTCTGGAAGGCCATCTGGGCGGCGTCCTCGCGGGAGATCACGTTGGCCAGCACTAGGTCGGAGGAGCTGATGCCCGCGTTCACGGCGTCGGCGGCCACGTTGATGGCCCAGTCGGTGCCAACATAGCCCTCAGAGTCGGCGTTGTAGCCCAGGGCCACCAGACACATCTTGGCAAAGGCCAGGCCGGTCAGCTCGCCCTCGGGATCAAAGGTGCCATTGCCGGTGCCGGCCAGGATGCCCTGCTGAGCACAGTAGCCGATATAGCCGGCGGACCAGCGGTCGGCGGACACGTCGCTGAACACCACAGAGTTGGTGGTCAGCTCCTCGGCATCCTCGCCCAGGAGCATGCGGCAGATAATGGCCGCAGCCTGCTCACGGGTCAGTGTGCCGTTAGGATCGAAGGCACCGCTGTCGGTACCCTCGAACACACCGAGGGCCGTCATGACCTGGGCCGCCTCGATGTTGGTGATTTCATCCGAATCGGTGAAATCACTGGAGCTCACAGCACTAGCCCCCACAACCATCATGCCGATGAGCATGGCGGCTGTCAGAAGCAGGCTGAGAGTCCGTTTGAGGTTTCTCATTTGGATTTTCCTCCTTCTAAAATTTGAGGCCAGAATTTCCATATTCGTCCAGTCCCCCTATAACAGGAGAATCAGAGTCGTATGACGCCCCTTGCACTGGCTCAAAAGGGAGAAATCCTGTCTAAATAACCTTCACTTCCGGAGGTTTATGCGTCTAAAAGTGATCTTGGTAGACACTTGGTAGACTCGCAAATGAGTTGTATTGCTAACAGATCCGGAGTCCGTTGCAGCACAAGGGTTTTCTGACCTGATTTGGTAGACATTACCTAAAAACACATTCCTGTACATCTGCAGACGGTTCTTCAGGCGCGAACCCACGTAGTCGGAATGGAGATACAACGGCGTGAACGACTCCCTGACTTATAAAATAAGCCGGAGCAAGTCATATATCGCTTGCTTCAGCTTGTACGGACAGTTAAAATCGATATTTTTTGCGATAAGAAAAACCCGCCGCGCAGCGGCGGACCCAAACCGAAGCCCAGCGAAGCGGGTTCGGTTTGGAAGCGGGGAGCAGCAGAATGAGCGCGCGATGAGCTTTGTAATGAAATGAAAAAGCTCGTCACAAGCGATATGTCGCTTGCGACGAGCTGGCGCAGCGGGAGGGATTCGAACCCTCGTGGGATTGCTCCCAAACTGATTTCGAGTCAGCCCCGTTATGACCACTTCGATACCGCTGCGTAAATCCGGACCATTGGCCTGGCCAATTGCCGTATGTATTAGGATACCCTATTTTTATGCTCTTGTCAATATTGCAGGATGGGCAAAAATGGGTTATAATCAACTGAACTGAGCTTGATCTGCATCTGCCTGCGAGTGGATGGAAGGGAGCAGCATGGAAGAATTAAAGCGTCGGATTTTGAGTGAGGCGGTAGTAGGCGAAGGGGACATCATCCACGTGGACATGTTCCTCAACCACTGCATGGATATGGGCCTGATGGAGCGGATGGGCGACGCGCTGGCCAAGCGGTTCCGGGGCGAGAAGATCACCAAGGTACTCACTGCGGAGAGTTCCGGCATCGCCCTGGCCTGCTTTGTTGCCCGGGCCTTGGGCGTCCCTGCGGTCTATGCCAAGCGCTTTCGGACGGGTTATATCGATCCAGAGGTCTATACGGCTGAGACCCATTCTTTTGCCTTGGACAAGACCTACACCCTGCGGGTGTCCAAGAAATACCTGACCGAGGACGATGTGGTGCTGGTGGTGGACGATATCCTGTCCAATGGCCAGGCAATTCTGAGCCTGCTGGAGCTGGTCTCCAAAGCCGGCGGCGAGGTGGCCGGCGTGGCTGTCGCCATTGAGAAGGCCATGCGGGACGGCGGACGGGTTCTGCGCCGGATGGGCCTGCGGGTGGAGGCCTTGGCCACCGTGGAGCGGGTAGAGGGTGAGCGGATTATTCTGCGGTAGAGGGATTGTCTGTGCTGAATCAAGAGATCTTTGATGAAATCACCCGGGCCAATGCCTTCGCCTCCTATAACGGGATCCGTACCTGCCAGACCGGGGACGGGACAGCGGAGGCCTCTCTGGAGATCGGCCCCCACAGCCTGAATCACTATGGCGTTCTCCACGGCGGGGCTTTCTATACACTGGCTGACTGTGCCGCCGGCGCCGCCTGCCGGACAGACGGACGGAAATATGTGACCCTCCACGGCAGCATGGATTTTATCCGCTCAGCAAAAGTGGGACACGTCACTGCCCGCGCTGCGGTGAAGCACCGGGGCCGCACCACCTGCCTGGTTTTGGTGGAAATCTCCGGCCCTGACGGCACGGTATATGCCAGCGGTCACTATACCTTCTTCTGTACGGGACAGATGCCAGCACACAACAGCACCGCCCCATAAATTCTCTCCCCCGTTATATGCCAGCAGGCGCCCATGGATTCTCCATGGGCGCCTGTTTCCGTCCGGGGCTCTATGCTTCCGCTCCGGAGAGAAGGGCCAGCGCGTCCCCGATGTCGGCGGAGATCCCGATGCCGCGCCGCCGCAGGCCCCGGGGGACAAAGGACTCCCCCCGGTTGATGCAGGCATAGACCGCATTTCGGTTTTGCATCGTCATCTGCCAGAAGGGGTACTTGATGATCACCGGGGTGTTGCCGCCCACACCCAGCTCCAGGAACAGCACCCGCGCCCCCCGGTGTCGCCGGAGAAAGTCCGCGTACCGCCCGGCGGCCGCGTGCCAGCCCTCGTCCTCCACAAAGGTGCCGTCACACCGCAGGTTCATGGCCATGGGGCGGCCGCACCTGGGGCAGCGGGGCACCAGCTCCGGGGGCACCCGCATGTCCCGCTGCTCCGCCGCCATGCGGCGCACGGTCTCCTCGTTGTCGTAGGTCTCCTGGTGGCAGGGCTGGGAGCACTGCCACAGGCCGTAGTCCCCCTGGGTGTAGAACAGCCGCTTCTTGTCGAAGCCCGCCATCTGAAACTGGTGATCCACGTTGGTGGTGAGGACAAAGCAGTCCCTCTCCCTCACCAGGGCCAGCAGGGCCTCATACACTGGGCGGGGGGCCTTTTCATAGCGGTTGAGCAGAATCTGGCGGCTCCACCAGGCCCAGTACTCCTCCAGGCTTTCAAAGGGGTAGAAGCCGCCGGCATACATATCCGGGATGTGGTATTTGGCGATGAAGTCTCCAAAGTGCTCCTCAAACCGCGCCCCGTCGTAGGTCAGCCCCGCCGAGGCGGACAGGCCCGCGCCCGCGCCCACCACCACGGCATCCGCCCGGTCCAGCGCCTCCCGCAGGCGGTCAACCTCCTCCGAGCAGGCTCCGGTAGATACGCTCGTCAAGCTTCTGGAAAACATTGAAGATCACCCTCTGGATGGAAGTATTGCGGCGGAGGAAGCCGGTGACGGTGTCCACCGCAATCCCGGCGGCCTCCCGGTTGGGGAAGCGGAACTCCCCGGTGGAGATGCAGCAGAAGGCCACGCTGTGCAGGCTGTGCTCCGCCGCCAGCTCCAGGCAGGCGCGGTAGCAGGAGGCCAGCTCCTGCCGGTTCTCCCCGGTCACCCGTCCCCGGACGATGGGCCCCACGGTGTGGAGCACGTACCGGGCGGGCAGGTTGTAGCCCTCTGTCAGCCTGGCCCGTCCGTTGGGCTCCGGGCGGCCCTGCTCCGCCATGATGCGGCGGCATTCCTCCCGGAGCTGGAGCCCCGCCGCCGAGTGGATGGCGTTGTCGATGCACCCGTGGCAGGGGACAAAGCAGCCCAGCAGCCGGCTGTTGGCGGCGTTGACAATGGCGTCCGCCCGCAGCCGGGTGATGTCCCCCCGCCAGAGCGCCAGCCGGGGCTCGGCGGGAACGGCGGGCAGGGCGGCCCTGTCCACCACGCCCCGCGCCTCCCGCTCGGCGGAGAGCAGGGCGTCCTGCACCGCCAGGAAGTCCGGCGCCAGGGGCATGGGCGGCCGCACGTTCATCAGGGCGCGGAGCAGCCGCCGCTGAGCGGCCTCGTCCGCGGGGCATTGTGCCGCCGCCTCCCGGTACTGGGGCAGCTCGGCCAGCAGCCTCCGGTTGAGAAATTGGATCTGTTCCATGCGGTTCACGGCTCCGTCCCCCCTATCCCAGCCGCACCACCGCCTGCACCGGGCAGTGTGCAAGGCAGCTGCCGCAGTGGAGGCAGTTCTCCGGCCGGATCACATAGGGGCTGCCCGGATCGATGGCCCCCTGGGGGCATGCCCGCCGGCAGGCGCCGCAGCCGATGCAGGCGGCGGAGATCTCATAGCCCTTGGGGCGGATCTGCCCCCCGCCCACCGCATAGCTCTCCCGGAAGATAGGGCTGACCCCCAGGTTGAAATACTCGATGGTGAAGTCCCGGATACAGAAGATGATCCCGATGTCCCGGGTGTCCCCGGGGTAGACGTTGGACAGATAGGGCTGCTCCTCAAAAATGAGATCCCGCCATTTCTCCTGCTCCTCCGCCGGCACCGGCCTTGCCGTCCCGGACAGGCGGAGCATCTCCTTGTATCTGGTATAGCCCAGCACCTGCACCCGGCCGTCCCGCAGCAGCTCCCGGCAGAAGTTCTTGCCCCGGGCGGTGAAGAAGTAGAGGGCGTTTTCCTCGTAGTGGATGGCGCTGATGTTGCGCACCTGGGGCCCGCCCGATTCGTCCACCGTGGCGAAGGCCAGCACCCCCACATAGCCCAGCTTTTTCAGACAGGTTTCCGCGTCCATGCTGCCACGCCTCCTCCGATTCCACAATGCGGATTCGCCCGTCCCGGACGGGCTTTGGGCCGGGATAGGGCCCGTCCGCATAGCCCAGCAGGACGAAGCACCGGGGGATATAGCCCTCCGGGATGCCCCACGCCTGCATCAGCACTCTCCCCTCCGGGTGGTCAAAGGTCTCCTCCGCCCGGGCCACGATGCAGGAGGAGATGCCCAGCTCACAGGCCGCCAGCGCCATGTTCTCCGCGCAGCAGAAGGCGTCCGGTATGCTGTAGAGGAAATCCTCCTGGGCGAACACTACGCACACCGCAGGCGCGCCGTAAAAGCCGTTGCGGATGGAGGGGTCGTCGATGGCGCTGGGCTGCTCCCGGGAGACAAAGCCTCCGGCCAGGCGGCTCCGGTCAAACCGGGCCAGGTTCCAGCGCCCCAGGCGCCCGGCCAGCGCCCGGCTGCGCACCCCGCAGAGGATCGTCCGCTGCCCGCCGCCGGCGTTGGGGGCGCAGGCCCGGCCTCCAGGATCTGCCGCAGGGCCTCCTCCGGGATCTGCCTGTCCCGGTATTTCCGGATGGAGCGGCGGCGGTGGATGGCCTCCAGCGCGGTCATGCCCCCACCTCCTTCCAGCACTGGGGATCCGGGGCGTACATGTCCCCGTGGTACCCGGCCGCAACGGCGGGGCAGCCCCGGCAGAACCGCAGCAGCTCGCACCTGGCGCACTTCTGGAAGTTCTCGTACACCCGGTACCGGTCGAACTCCGGCCCGGTGAACAGGTCGTAGAGATCGTCGGTGAGGGCGTTTCCCACCCTGCTCTCCATCCGGCGGCAGGCGTACACCGCGCCGTCGGAGAGGATGGTCAGGTGGCAGTTGCCGCAGTTGCAGCCGTCGTAGACCACCCCGTCGTCGGGATATTGGCTGGGATCAAACAGGCCCTTCTCATACTGGAACAGCGTCCACAGGTGATCCTTCAGGTTGAAGGTGGTTTCGCACCCCTCCGCCTCGTAGTGCCGGAACTTCTCCCAGCACTGCTCCAGCATGTCCCGGTACTCCTCCGGGGAACAGCACACGTCCCGATCCTTCGGAGAGGGGCAGTAGCGGGCAAAGGCGAAGATGTCCGCCCGATGGGCCACCACCTCGTCCACCAGGGCGGGGATATCCTGCACATTCCAGCGGGACACCGTGGTCATGATGGCCGAGTCGATGCCCGCCTCCCGCAGCATGGGGATGGCCGCCATGGTGGCGTCGTAGGAGCCGGGCTGCTGGCGGATGCCGTCGTGGGTCTCCCGCAGGCCGTCCAGGGAGAGCTGGTATTTCCGGCAGCCGCAGTCCTTCATCCGGCGGCAGGCCTCCGGCGTCAGGTGGAAGGGGTTGCCCATGATGGTGAAGGGGATGTCCGCGATGCGCAGAATCTCCAGCAGCGTCCAGAACTGGGGGTGGAGGATAGGGTCGCCGCCGGTGATGTAAAAGTAGGGAAGCCGCCCCGCCTTCTCACAGAAGGTCTGGCAGTTCCGGATCACCGTCAGCATGTCCTCCAGGGCCATCTCCTGAAACCTGGCGTGGCTGCCCAGGGCGTAGATATAGCAGTGGCGGCACCGCTGGTCACAGGCCTCGGTGATGTGCCACTGAAACGCAAAATACTCCATGTCTGATCCCTCGCTTGGAAGTGCGTCCCCGCGGGCCGTGGCCCGCGGGGAGGTCTGGCTGTATCCTTACTTCTTGTCGCCGGTGCCGCAGGCGGTGCCACAGGCCGCAGGCTTCTTGTCGCCGCTGCCGCAGGCCGTTCCGCAGGCTGTGGGCTTCTTGTCGCCGCTGCCGCAGGCCGTCCCGCAAGCTGTGGGCTTCTTGTCGCCGCTGCCGCAGGCCGTTCCGCAGGCCGCGGGCTTCTCTTCCCGATCCCTGCCGAGGCTGAACAGATTCTTCAATGACATGATAAAAACCTCCTTGTGCGGCGTATGCCGCTCCTGATAACCGGATTGTAGCAGTCCTTCCGTCTTTTGAAAAGTACGCACAATAATGTGGCATAGTTACCGGCCGGTAACAATTAAGCGGTTTCCGGCGGGTAACCATTCAGGAGCCCCAGTGCTTTGCGGCCCGCGGCCGGCCGGAAAAAATCTTTACCTCCCGCCGGACGCGGACCCGGCGTGCAGCGGCACCAGCTTGTCGGCCAGGCCGTCCAGGAAGGCCCGGTCGTGCTCCACCAGAAGCATGGCGGGGTGATATGCCTGCAGCAGCCGCTCCAGCTGCATGCGGGAAAACACGTCGATATAGTTCAGCGGCTCGTCCCACACGTACAGGTGGGCGCTCTGGCACAGGCTGCGGGCCAGGAGCACCTTCTTCTTCTGCCCGGCGCTGTAGTCGGCCATGTCCTTGTCAAACTGGGCCCGGGAGAAGTCCAGCTTGCGCAGGATGGCCTTGCACAGGGTCTCGTCCACGCCGCTGTCCCGGAGAAAGTCCCGCAGGGAGCCCCGCAGGAAGGAGGCGTCCTGGGGCACCCAGGACACCACCAGCCCGGAGGCCAGGGCAAACAGGCCGGTGTGGGGAATGTCCTCCCCGCAGGCCAGCTTGAGCAGGCTGGACTTGCCGCAGCCGTTGCGGCCGGTCAGGGCCGCCACCTCCCCCCGCTCCACGGTGAAGGACACGGGGGCGCACACCGGCCCGTTCCCGTAGTCGGGGGCGGCGTCTCTCGCCTCCACCAGCCGGTTCTTGGGGTGGGTGAGGGGGTGGAGCTTCAGCTCCTCCGCCAGCTCGATGTTTTTCAGCAGGGCGGATTTGGCCTGTACGGCCTCCTCCCGGCGGGCCTGGGCGGCCTTGGAGCGCTTCATCATCTTGGCGGCCTTGTGGCCGATGTAGCCCCGGTCGGGCCGCAGGCCGGCGTTCCGGCTGCCCTTCTTGGTGGCCTCCACCCGGTCAGACCAGGAGGCGGTGCGCCGGGCGGCGTCCTCCAGCCGGCCGATCTCCTTTTTCAGCCGGCTGTTCTCCGCCCGCTCCCAGTCGTCCCGGGCCTGCTTGTCCCGCCACCAGGCGGAAAAGTCCCCCTGCCGCACCTCCACGTCCTTCTTGTTGATGGCGGCGATGTGATCCACGCAGCCGTCCAGGAAGGCCCGGTCGTGGGAGATGAGCAGGAAGCCCTCCTTCCGGGACAGCCAGCGGCTCACCAGCTGCCGCCCCTCCAGATCCAGATGGTTGGTGGGCTCGTCCAGCAGGGGGAAGGCGCCCTCCCGCAGGAAGAGGACGGACAGGAGCGCCTTCACCTGCTCCCCGCCGGAGAGGGTGGAAAAGGGCCTGTCCAGCACTCCCTCGTCCACCTCCAGAGCGGCCAGCTCCCTGAGGAGCCGCCACTCCTCCAGGCCGGGCGCCAGCTCCTCCAGCACGGCGCGGGTGTCCGCCTCCGGATGGGCCACCCTGGGCGGGAAATACGCCAGCTCCGCCGGCGCGGAGATGGCGCCGCTGTACTCGTACTCCCCCAGGAGCAGCCGCAGCAGGGTGGTCTTGCCCCGGCCGTTGCGGCCCACCAGGCCCAGCCGCCAGCTGGTGTCCAGCCGGAGATTGAGCCCCTCAAAGACGTTGTCAAAGCTGCCGGGATAGGCAAAGGTCAGATTGCGAATCTCAATGAGAGACATGGTGCATCACCTCAATATGCAAAAATGGGCGCAGGAGGATCCGGCCTCCCGCGCCCACTTTGTCCAAAAAGGGTGCAAAAAGGGGAAGCGCGCTCACATAACCCTCCTGCCGGCGCACGACGAACCGGACGGCCCCAGGGGCCGCCTCCGCGTGCATGGACAGTTCAGGTTATTTGCGCATCTTCCCAGCTCCCATCGTTTTTTTGATCGCCCACAGTATAGCAGGGCTTCCGCCGTCTGTCAACCGCCTCCGCGCGCATTTCCCCCTGCGGCGCGCATAGGATAGAGGGAGAGACCGGGAGAGGGGGCGGCGGCATGGAGCGGTTTTCTCTGGACGGCGGCCGGGGGTGGCTCACCGTCCGGGAGGAGAACGGGCGGGCGCGGATTGAAGCGGAGCTGCCCGACGACCGGCGCGGGCTGTACAAGGGCTGGCTGCTGGGGGCGCATGGGCGGGCCCTGGCGGGCACCTTTGTGCCCGAGGGGGGCGCGCTGAAGCTGTGGCGCACCCTGTCCCTGGACGAGCTCCGGCGGCAGGGGGCGTGGCCCCCCGCCGGTGCGACCGCGGAGCTGGCCTTTGCCGCCGGAGCCGTCCCCGGGCGGGAGGCCACCGCCCCGCCGGGGGGCTGGCAGTGGGAGCCCAGCCCCGCCAGGCGGATGGGGGAGCCCCTGCTGGCCCGGGCCGCCGGGGAGCGGCGGGCCCTGTACCGGCCGGAGGAGGGCGGCTTCTCCCTGGCCTACCCCTTTGACCCGGCGGCGCCCTTCCCCCTGACGCCCCTGTTCTGCTTCGCCTCCGTCCGGCGGCTGGGCGGGGCGTGGTACGCCGTGTTCCCCTTCCGCCCCGGCGGCTGCCCCAGGCCGCCTGAGCCGGACGCGGCCGGGGATTTGAGTTGAAACCGACGCCGAACTGTGGTAAACTGTCTCTACTTGACCAATATAGGGAGGCAGATGAGATTGCAAAAGAGAAAGACACTGCTGGCGGTGGTGATCCTGGTGATCGTGGCCGCCGCGCTGGTGCTGGTGTGGCGCCTGACCGCCCCCACGGGGGAGACGGGCACCAAGACCGTGACGGTGCAGGTGGTTCACGGAGACGGCACCGCCAAGGACTTCACCCTGGAGACCGACGAGGCCTATCTGGGCCCCGCCCTGGTGGCCGGCGGCGTGGTGGAGGACAATCAGGGGCCCTACGGGCTGTATATCCTGGTGGCCGACGGCGAAACGGCGGACGAGGGGGCGCAGGAGTGGTGGAAGCTCACCCAGGACGGTGAGATGATCAACACCAGCGCGGACACCACCCCCATTGCCGACGGCGACCACTTCGAGCTGACCTTCATGGTGGGCTATGACGAGTTCTAAAGGGAAGCCCATGGGGGCCAGGGAGCTGGTGCTCCTGGCCCTGCTGGGCGCCCTGCTGTGGGTAAGCAAGATGGCCCTGGCCTGGCTGCCCAACATTGAGCCGGTGTCCCTCCTGCTGGTGGTGTACACGGTGGTGCTGGGCTGGAGGGTTCTGGCCCCGCTGTATGTCTATGTGGCCATGGAGCTGCTGATCTGGGGCATCGGCTTCTGGTCGATCTGCTACACCTACGTGTGGCTGGTGCTGGTGCTGCTGGCCATGGTGTTCCGGCGGATGGAATCCCCCCTGGGCTGGGCGGTGCTCTCCGGCGCCTTCGGCCTGAGCTTCGGCGCCCTGTGCGCCCTGGTGTACTGGGTCAGCGGCGGCTGGGCCTTCGCCCTGTCCTGGTGGGTCAGCGGCATCCCCTTCGATCTGCTCCACTGCGCCGGCAACTTCGCCATGGCGCTGGTGCTCTTCCGGCCCTGCAAAAACGTCCTGACCCGCCTGATGCGGCAGCGGTGAGCGCCGCACTCCGTATGAAAAAGAAAAAGCCGTGCCCGGGCATATGCCCGGGCACGGCTTAAGGCTGTCGATAAAACCTCCCGCCGAAGGATTCGGAGGGAAGGATAGTGTGAAAGGGAACCGTCAGGGTTCCCTTTCGCGTTTAATCCAACAACTTTTTGAAACTTTTTTGAAGTTTCAAAAAGTTCAGCAGCGTGTCGAAAAGACTTTTTCGACACGCTAAAACCGTGCCCGGGCATATGCCCGGGCACGGTTTTTTGGTTTGGTTGGGAAACCGGATTACTTCAGCTCCACCTTGGCGCCGACCTCTTCCAGCTTCTTCTTCAGCTCCTCGGCCTCGTCCTTGGAGACGCCCTCCTTGATGGCCTTGGGGGCAGCCTCGACGGCAGCCTTGGCCTCGGCCAGGCCCAGGCCGGTGATCTCGCGGACAGCCTTGATGACCTTGATCTTCTCGGCGCCGACCTCGGCCAGCACCACGTCGAACTCGGTCTTCTCCTCAGCAGCGGGAGCGGCAGCGCCGCCGGCGGCGGGAGCGGCCATAGCAGCGGCGGAGACGCCGAACTCCTCCTCCAGAGCGTGGACGAGCTCGGAGAGCTCCAGAACAGTCAGACCCTTAACCTCTTCGATGAGGGCAGTGATTTTCTCAGAAGCCATGATAGGTAACCTCCTATGAAATAAATATTTTTTTGAATGTTTGATGCGGGGATATTACTCGGCAGCCTCGGCAGCCGCCTCGGCGGGCTCCACGGAGCCGCCCTTCTGCTCGCAGATGGCCTTGATGACGATGGCCAGGCTGGTGATGGG
>NZ_JAHZDL010000023.1:0-27268 GCF_019422385.1 Flavonifractor sp. | reverse complement strand
AAGGGCTATGCCCGCACAGTGACAACCACCAGCTTCGCTGGTGGATGTGTTCATTATCTCAATTCCGTATGAGAAAGGAAGCGATGTCTTGCTCCAGGGACTGCTCAATCTGGACGGCGGAGTACTGTTGTGGATCCAGGAGTGGGTGCGTAGCGGCCTGCTCACCCCTCTGGTAACCGTATACACCCACCTGGGGGACAGCGGCGTGCTGTGGATTGCCCTGTCCGTCCTGCTGCTCTGCTTCAAAAAGACCCGGAAGGCCGGGGTGGTGAGCCTGCTGGCCCTGCTGCTGAGCCTGATTTTCACCAACGGCATCCTCAAGCATCTGGTGGCCAGGACCCGGCCCTGGCTGACGGTAGAGGGGCTGGTACCCCTGATCGCCGAGCACGACCCCAACTCCTTCCCCTCGGGCCACACCAGCGCCTCCTTTGCCGCGGCGTCGGCCTGGTGGCGCACCCTGCCCCGGCGGTGGATGCAGGTGACGGCGGTGGTGCTGGCGGCCCTGATGGCCCTCTCCCGGCTGTATGTGGGGGTGCACTTCCCCAGCGACGTGCTGGCGGGGGTGCTGGTGGGCCTGCTGTGCGGCTGGCTGGCCTGGCTGCTGTGGCGGAGGTTCGCCGCCTGGCGGGGCCTGGAGCCCTGAGAAAGCGGGGCGCGAGGCACGATGATCTATACCGTTACCTTCAATCCCGCCATTGACTATGTGGTGTGGCTGGACGGGCTGCGTCCGGGGGCCGTCAACCGGGCCCGGCGGGAGCTCATCCAGTTCGGCGGCAAGGGCATTAACGTGTCCGTCATGCTGGGCCGTCTGGGTGTGGAGAGCACCGCCCTGGGCTTTCTGGCCGGCTTCACGGGCCGGGCGGTGGAGCAGGGATTGGTTCAGGACGGGATCAAAACCGACTTCATCCACCTGGACGAGGGCTTTACCCGCATCAATGTGAAGCTCAAGGGCGGGGAGGAGACCGAGATCAACGGGCAGGGGCCGGCCATTCCCGCCGGGGCGCTAGAGGCCCTGTTCAGGCGGCTGGACAGGCTGACCGGGGAGGACATCCTGGTGCTGGCCGGCTCCATCCCGTCTTCCCTCCCCGGCGATATCTACGAGCGCATCCTGGCCCGGCTGGACGGCCGGGGCATCCGGACGGTGGTGGACGCTGAGGGGGAGCTGCTGTGCGGGGTTCTGCCCTACCGGCCCTTCCTCGTCAAGCCCAACCACCTGGAGCTGGAGGCCGTATTCGGCCGGGAGCTCCGCTCCGAGGAGGAGCGGAGGGTGTGCGCCGGGGAGCTCCGGAAGCGGGGGGCGCGCAACGTGCTGGTGTCCCTGGCCGGGGACGGCGCCCTCCTGCTGGACGAGACCGGGGCCTTCCACCGCATCGCCGCCCCAAGAGGCGCGGTGCGCAACTCGGTGGGGGCGGGGGACTCCATGGTGGCCGGCTTCCTGGCCGGCTGGCTGAATACTGGGGACTATGCTCAGGCTCTCCGATTGGGGGCCGCCGCCGGCAGCGCCACCGCCTTCTCCGACGGGCTGGCATCCCGGGCGACCGTGGAGGAGCTGCTCAGACAAGGATTTCCGCAGGCCTGACCGGCAGGTTTGGCGGCCGACAAAAGAACGCCCCGGCCCAATATGGGCCGGGACGCTCTTTATGCGCTTATTCGGAGGTGAGCACCACGCTGTCTCCGTCGGCGGAGGCGTGGATGCTGTGCAGGGGGTGGAGGTAGCTGTCGATGAGCTTGGTGGCGATGCCGTCCTCCAGATCCTTCTGGATCTGCCGGCGCAGGTTGCGGGCGCCGTAGGTGGCGGAGAAGGACTTCTTCACCAGGTGATCCAGCAGGGCCTCGTCCCAGGTGAAGGTGATGCCCCGCTCCTTCAGGTTGTCCCGCAGCTCGCCCAGCATAATGCCGGCGATGGCCTTGAAGTTCTCCTCGGTGAGCTTGTTGAAGTAGACGATCTCGTCCACCCGGTTGATGAACTCGGGCCGCAGGAAGCCCTCCAGGGCCTTCATGGCCCGCTCCTTACCCTGCTCGTCGGCGGTGCGGCCGAAGCCCACGCTGCCGGCGGAGGTGCGGGCGTCGCTGCCCGCGTTGGAGGTCATGACAATGATGGTGTTCTCGAAGTTCACGTTGCGGCCCTGGGCGTCGGTGATGTGGCCGTCGTCCAGGATCTGCAGCAGGATGTTGAACACGTCGGGGTGGGCCTTCTCCACCTCGTCAAAGAGGATGACGCAGTAGGGCTTGCGGCGCACCTTCTCGGTGAGCTGGCCCGCCTCGTCATAGCCTACATAGCCCGGGGGAGAGCCGATGATACGGCTGACGGCGAACTTCTCCATGAACTCGCTCATGTCCAGCCGGATCAGGGACTCGGGGGAGTGGAACATGTCCATGGCCAGCCGCTTGACCAGCTCGGTCTTGCCCACGCCGGTGGAGCCCACGAAGATGAAGGACACGGGCTTGCGCTTGGAGGCGATGCCCACACGGCCCCGCCGCACGGCGGTGGCCACGGCGTGGACGGCCTCGTCCTGGCCGATGATGTGCTCCTTCAGCCGGTCTTCCAGGCGGGCCAGGCGCTCGTACTCCGCCTCCTGGATCTGGCTGGCGGGGATCTTAGTCCACAGCTCGATGACGTGGGCCAGGTGCTCCACCGTCAGGGGCGGGGCGCTCTGGGCCTCCAGCTTGGCCAGCTCATCCTGAAGCTGCATCTCCCGGCTCTTGATGGCGGCCAGGTTCTCATAGTCCTTGCTGCTGCCCTCGTCGGAGAGGAGCTTCTCCCGCTCCTCGGCCAGGCTGCCCAGCTCCCGGCGGAAGTTGGACTGCCGCTGCTCGTTGGCGCTGAGGGCCTCGGTGGTAGCCGGATTGCCCATGAGGGAGTCGTGCTCGGCGTTGAGCTTGGCCAGCTCCCGGCGCAGCTCGGTCTGCCGCTGCTCGTTGTTTTTCAGGGCGGTCTGCAGCTTATAGTCCCGGTCGTTGGCCTCCACCATCAGCCGCTCCCGCTCCTTCTCCAGGGACTCGATCTCCTTCTTCACCTCCACCTCCCGGGCCAGGGTCTTGTTGTGGAGGTTCACGTCGGAGCAGGCTTCGTCGATGAGGTCGATGGCCTTGTCGGGGAGGAACCGGTCGGTGATGTACCGCTCGGACATGGTCACCGCCAGGCGGCACATCTCGGGGGAGATGGACACGAAGTGGAACCTCTCGTAGTAGGGGGCGATGCCCTGGATGATCTTCACGCTGTCCTCGATGGAGGGCTCCTCCACCATGACGGGCTGGAACCGCCGCTCCAGGGCGGCGTCCTTCTCGATGTACTTGCGGTACTCGTTGAGGGTGGTGGCGCCGATGACCTGGATCTCGCCCCGGCTCAGGGCGGGCTTGAGGATGTTGGCGGCGTTCATGGAGCCCTCAGCGTCACCGGCGCCCACGATGTTGTGCACCTCGTCGATGACCAGGATGATGTTGCCCAGCTTCTTGATCTCCTCAATGAGGCCCTTCATGCGGCTCTCAAACTGGCCGCGGAACTGGGTGCCCGCCACCAGGGCGGTGAGATCCAGCAGGTAGACCTCCTTGTCCAGCAGCTTGTAGGGCACGTCCCGCTGGTAGATCTTCTGGGCCAGGCCCTCGGCAATGGCGGTCTTGCCCACGCCGGGCTCGCCGATCAGGCAGGGGTTGTTCTTCTGCCGGCGGTTGAGGATCTGGATGGTGCGCTGGATCTCCTCGTCCCGGCCAATGATGCGGTCAAGCTTGCCGTCGGCGGCCTTCTGGGTCAGGGAGATGCAGTAGTTCTCCAAAAACTTCCGCTTGGGGGGCTTGTCCCCCTTCTTCTCCTTGCCGTCTCCCTGCCGGGGCTGCTCCCGCTCCGGGGGCTGGGCCTGGGGGCTCTGGGCCGAGCCGAAGAGCTTGTTGAGGAAGGGGAAGGTGGCGGTCTTGCCCTCGTCCTCCTCGTCGTCGCCGTCCTCGGCGGGAACCAGCCCCTCCATACCCTCGGCGCCGCCGAAGGCGGACATCATCTCGTTGGTCAGGCCCTCCAGATCCTCGTCGCTGATGCCCATCTTCTGCATCATATCTTCCACGGGCTTGATGCCCAGCTCTTTTGCGCATTTGAGGCAGAGACCCTCGCTCTTGGTGGTCCCGCCCTCCATCTTCTGGATAAAGATGACGGCCACATTCTTGTGGCATCTGGAACAAAGTGTGGGTTGCATAGTTGTTCAGCTCCTTTGGAGGGGTGTCCACGCCCCTCGGAGAAATGATTCTAATCCGAAATTATGAACTGCGTATGAAATTACGCGTTTTTTCTCTGCTGAATTACCCGCCGGTACTGGATGATGTAGCTGACCAGGGCGGCCAGGGTGAGGGCCAGGGCAAAGGAGATCAGCCCGGTGGCCCAGGGGCGGGGGATGGCGGGGAAGAGCACCAGGGCTGCGCACACCACGAAGAACACGCCGGTGGAGGACTTGCCCAGCCAGTTGGAGGAGATCACATCCCCCACCTTCTGATACATGAGGTAGCCGCCGATGGCCATGGTCAGCTCCTTGCAGAAGAAGACCACCACGGCCCAAAGGGGGATGATGCCGTCGGCGGTGATGCAGATGATCACCGTAAAGGTCATCAGCTTGTCCGCCAGGGGATCCAGGATGCGGCCCAGCTTGGTGATCTGGTTGAAGTGCCGGGCGATCCAGCCGTCGGCGATGTCGGTAAGAAAGGCGGCCAGGTAGATCACCGCCGCCCAGAAATGGGCGTCCGGCCAGGGCCGGAAAAAGACCACGGCGAACACCGGCACCAGAACCAGCCGGATGAGGGAGAGCAGATTGGGGATGGACATGGAACTTCACCTGATTTTCATTGGTATGGATATATGGATTACCCCAGGAGGGAGAAGGGGTTGGTGGTCATGAAGAATTTCAGGAGCACGGTCTGTTCCACCAGCTCCCGGGGCAGCATCTGCCCGAAGAACTGGAGCAGCCAGGCGGCCACGAAGAGGATGATGCAGCCCTGCACCAGTCCGAACAGGGCGCCGCCGGTCTTGTTGAGGAAGTGGAGCCCCGGCAGCCGGGCCACCAGATCCAGCGCCCGGCTGAGCAGCCGCCAGGCCAGCAGGATGAGGAAGAAGCCCAGCAGGAACAGGATCAGATAGGCCGCCGACTGGGCGATGGCGGCGGCCACTGCCGCTGCCGCGCTGGCCGCCACGGCGGTCATGCCGCTCTCCACCGCCCTGTCCACGGTGTTGATCAGCGTCTCGTAGAAGCCCATCTCCCGCAGGGCGTCCAGCACCCCCTCCAGGGGTACGTCGTCGGGGGAGAGGACGGCCGCCTCACCGGCCTCCGCCTGCTGGCGGATGGACTCGTTGAGCTGCTCCTCAATGGCGGCGGCAAATTTGGGCTCCAAGGCGTCGGCCACCACGGGGGAGAGGGTGCGTGCGGCAAAGCTGGCCCCCAGAAAGGCCACCACAAAGGCCAGCAGGCCGCACAGGGACAGAATCAGCCCCCGGCGGGCGCCTATGCAGGCGAAAATGAGAAGCACGGCCAGAACCAGACCGTCTGCGATCAGAAAAGCCATAGGGAAATTCCTCCGGATTTACTGCGGGACATAGAGGTGGGCGGTGTGGCTGGAGATGAGCATGGCGCTGCCGTCGTCCCGCAGCAGCACGCTCTGGGCGCCCTGGGTGCCGTCCAGGGTGCTGTAGCTCTCCAGGGACTGGTTGTACACGTCCAGTCGGTCGGCGGTGAGCACCCCCACATACCGCCCGGCGGCGGAGAGGGAGAGGATCTGTTCATTGACGTCCAGCGCGGCCTGGGCGGCGCCGTCGGCGCCCACCAGAACCAGCTCCGCCGTGCTGCCCGCCCGGTACTTGCCCAGCAGCAGGGCGGCGGTGCCCTCCCCGTCCAGGGAGAAGGCCTTCAGGTACCGCCCGCCGTAGTCATAGGCGCCGGACAGGGTGCCGTCGGGGGAGACGATGACCAGGCCGGTGTCCCCCAGCGCCCAGATGCCGCTGTCGTTCCAGCGCAGGGCCAGGATCGCGTCGCCCCCCACGGGACAGCTCCAGTCCGGCTCGGTGTCCTCCTCCGTGCGCGCCAGGGCGTAGCACTCCACCCGGCTCTCAAAGCTGCCGTCGGTGAGGCCCATGGTGAGCACCGCAACGGAGCGGTTGTCCGGAGACACCACCGCGTCCATGATAAAGCGGTCGGAGCGGCTGATCTGGATCAGGGGCGTGGCGTAGTCGCTGTCATAGATGGTCACCGCCCCCTTGAAGCCGCTCTGCTGGCTGACCACAGCCAGCCACCCGTTCCGGTTGAGGGAGGCGGACAGAATGGACTGCCCCGTCTCCTGGGTGAGGGAAAAGGCCTCCTCCCGGCTGGCGTAGATCAGCAGCTCCTCGCCGCCCACGTCGTAGATCAGGGCGGTTTCCCCCGCCGTGTCCACGGCGGGATTTTCCATGGAGATGGTCTCATTCACATAGAGCTGGCCGCTGCCTGAATAGAGCTGCAGGCTGTTGGGAGAGCAGACCAGCAGATCCCCGCCCACCGAGGCGAAGATGCTGTCGGAGTCCCCGTCGAAGGAAAAGGACTCGGCCTGTCCGCTGTCGCTGCGGGCCAGGGTGCGGTAGGAGAACCACCGCTTGATGGAGTCGAAATTCAGCTTGTCGTAATTGGCCACCAGGGCCACCGCCCCCAGCACCAGGGCCAGGGTCACCAGAAAGGCCAGGAAGCGGACAAAGGGATTGGGCCGCTTTCTGCCCTTCGGAGAGGAAGCGGGACGGCCCCCATTGATTTCTTCCATTCTATGCTCCTTCGCGGATTTTATGCGGTTGGAATCCGCCCTGCAGGGAAAGCGGGGCTACAGCACGTCCTCGTTGTACCACAGCTTGGTCATGTACAGGCCGCCTGCGGGTACGGTGGGCCCGGCGTCGGTGCGGTTTTTGTCCCCACGAAATTTCATTTCGCGGGGGCCCCGGATTTCACTCAAATCGACCGGAGTGAATCCGGTCGATTTCAAGGTTTTGCCTAACGGGCAAAACGCTTGACGCGCCAGTGGGCGCGGGGGGCAAAACCCGGACGGCTACAACACATCCTCATTGTACCACAATCTGGTCATGTACAGGCCACCCGCAGGTACGGTGGGCCCGGCATCCGTCCGGTTTTTGCCCTCCAGGATGGCGGGCACGGCGTCGGGGGAGAACTTGCCGTCGGCGGCATAGACACAGGTGCCCACCATGGCCCGCACCATGTTGTACAGGAAGCCGTCGGCGCACACCTTACATTCAATCAGATCCCCGCTGCGGGAGATGTCGAAATAGTGGACGGTGCGCACGGTGGTGCGGGTTTCGGTGCCCACCGAGCGGACGGCGGCGAAGTCGTGGGTGCCCACGAAGTGGGAGGCGGCCCGCTGCATGATGGTCTCGTCCAGCCGCTTGGGATAGAACCAGGCACGGTTGACATAAAACGCATTCCGGATGCGGGAGTTGTAGATCCGGTAGGTGTATTCCTTTTTCAGACAGGAGCCGATGGCGTTAAACTCGTCCGGTACCTCAGTGGCCTTGACCACCACGATGTCGTCGGGCAGGCGGGTGTTCACCGCCAGGGGGATCCGGTCGCAGGGGATGCGGGAGGTGGTGCGGAAATTGGCTACGTAGACCTCCGCATGGACCCCGGCGTCGGTGCGGCCCGCGCCGGTGCACTTCACCGGATGGCCCACCACCGAGGCCAGGGACTTCTCCAGGGTCTCGGCCACGGTCTCCGCGTTTTTCTGCACCTGCCAGCCGTGATAGGCCGTGCCCACGTACATCAAGCGTAACGCAATATTTCTCATAAGGCTTTAAGCTCTCATTATAATTTTCTTAAATTTACAGCCCGAAGTGGCCCAGCACGCCGATGCCCACGCACATGACCAGGGCAAACAGCAGGGCGGCCACATCCATGCCCTTCAGCTTCAGCTGACGCAGGCGGGTGCGGCCCTCGCCGCCGTGATAGCAGCGGCACTCCATGGCCACCGCCAGCTCGTCGGCCCGGCGGAAGGCGGAGATGAACAGGGGTACCAGCAGGGGCACCAGGGCCTTGGCCTTCTGCATCAGGTTGCCGGTGTCGAAGTCGGCGCCCCGGGCCTTCTGGGCGGACATGATCTTGTCCGTCTCCTCGATCAGCGTGGGGATGAACCGCAGGGCGATGGACATCATCATGGACAGCTCGTGGACGGGCACCTTGATGGCCTTCAGGGGGTTCATCAGCCGCTCCAGGCCGTCGGTGAGCTGGATGGGGGAGGTGGTGTAGGTCAGCAGGAAGGTGCAGGTGATGAGCATGGCGATGCGCAGCACCATGAAGATGGCGGCCCAGATGCCCTCCGCGTAGATGTTGAACACCCAGAAGGAGACCAGGGGCTCTCCCTCGCCGGCGGTGTAGAACAGGTTGAGCACGCCGGTGATGATCACGATGATCAGAATGGGCTTCATGCCCCGCAGGATGCTCTTGAGGCCCACCCTGGACACGGCGATGAGCACCCCCAGCAGAACCAGCAGGATGGCATAGGAGACCACCTGCCTGGCCAGGAACAGGGCCACGATATAGGCCACGGTGAAAATGAGCTTGGTGCGGGGATCCAGCCGGTGGATCACGGTGTGGCCGGGGAAGTACTGGCCCAGGGTAATGTCCTTCAGCGCCATTTACACCGCCCCCTTTTCTGTCTGCCCACGGCCCAGCCTGGCCAGGATGGCGTCCCTGGCCTGCTCGGTGGTGTATACCGAGGCGTCGATGTCCACGCCCATGGCCCGCAGCCGGTGGAACACCCGCGTCATGGCGGGCACGCCCAGGCCCATGGCCTCCAGCTCGTCCCCGTGGGCGAACACCTCCCGGGGCGCGCCGGAGAAGGGGATGCGGCCGTCGTTGACCACCACGATGCGGTCCACCGTCCGGGCCATCTCCTCCATGGAGTGGGAGACGATGATGATGGTGGCGTTCTTGGCCTGGTGGTAGTCCCGGATGTTGCCCAGAATCTCCTCCACGCCCACGGGATCCAGCCCGGCGGTGGGCTCGTCCAGAATGAGCACCGACGGCTCCATGGCGATGACGCCGGCGATGGCCACCCGGCGCTTCTGGCCGCCGGAGAGCTCGAAGGGGGACTTGTTCAGCAGCTCCTCCCTCAGGCCCACGAATTGGGCAGCCTCCCGCACCCGGCGGTCGATCTCCTTCTCGTCCAGGCCCATGTTCTTGGGGCCGAAGGCGATGTCCTTGTAGATGGTCTCCTCAAAGAGCTGGTACTCCGGGTACTGAAACACCAGGCCCACGTGGAAGCGGGTCTCACGGGTGCGCTCCTTGCTCTCCCAGATGTCCTGCCCCTCGTAGAGCACCCGGCCGGAGGTGGGTTTGAGCAGGCCGTTCAGGTGCTGGATCAGGGTGGATTTGCCCGAGCCGGTGTGGCCGATAATGCCCAGGTATTCCCCACGGTAGGCGGTGAAGTCCACGTCCACCAGAGCGCCGTGCTCAAAGGGCGTGCCGGCGGAGTAGATATGGCTCAGGTGTTCCGTCTGAATGATGGGTTCCAACTGACTTCATTCCTTTATCAATAGTGGTGCATCCCCGTGAAACCGGGTGACGCCCGGTAAGCGGAGCGCGATTTTCTCACGCCCGCGTCAATACGTCATACAGAGCCTGGGCGCACTCCTCGTCGCTGAGGGCGTCCAGGGGCACGTCCACCCCGGCCTGGCGCAGCTGCCACAGCAGCTCGGTGGTCTCGGGGACGGTGAGGCCCACGGCCTTCAGCTCCTCCACCCGCTGAAAGACCTCCTTGGGGGCGCCGTCGGCCACCACCCGGCCCTTGGCCATGACCACCAGCCGGTCGGCCTGGGCGGCTTCGTCCATGTGGTGGGTGATGAGCACCACCGTGACGCCGGACGTGCGGTTGAGGGTTTTTATGGTTCTCATGACCTCCGCCCGGCCGGTGGGATCCAGCATGGCGGTGGGCTCGTCCAGCACGATGCACCGGGGCGCCATGGCCAGCACGCCGGCGATGGCCACCCGCTGCTTCTGTCCGCCGGAGAGCAGGTGGGGGGCGTGCTCCCGGTACTCGTACATGCCCACGGTCTTGAGGGCGTCATCCACCCGGCGGCGGATCTCCTCCGGGGGCACCCCCAGGTTCTCCGGGGCGAAGGCCACGTCCTCCTCCACCACGTTGGCCACGATCTGGTTGTCCGGGTTCTGGAACACCATGCCCACGGTGCGGCGGATATCCAGAAGCCGCTCCTCGTCCATGGTGTCGATGCCGTCCACGTACACCTTGCCGCCGGAGGGCAGCAGGATGGCGTTCAGGTGCTTGGCCAGGGTGGACTTGCCGGAGCCGTTGTGGCCCAGCACGGCCACGAAGGTACCGGCCTCAATGTTCAGGCTCACCCCGTCCAGCACCAGGGGGTTGACCTCCCCCGCCTCGGCATAGGTGAAGCGGAGGTTCTCGGTTTTGATGATGGTGTCGTTCATGCGTCTCCCTCTTATTCGGCAGTCCAGCGGCCCGTGGCCCCGCAGGGCAGAGCCAGACCGGTGGCGGTGACGGGCAGGCCCAGCTCCTGGCTCTCGGTGCGGCCGCCGTATTTCCGGCTCACCAGGGTCTCCAGCAGATAGGTCAGCACCGACGGGGCCAGGCCCGTGGTGTAGGAGTTGATCAGGAAAAACAGGGGCTCGTCAGAGAGCACCCCGGTGACCAGCTCCACAAAGGGGAACAGGTTCTCCTCCAGCTTCCAGATCTCCCCGGAGGGGCCCCGTCCGTAGGAGGGGGGATCCATGATCACCGCGTCGTACTTCCGCCCCCGGCGGATCTCCCGCTCCACGAACTTGGCGCAGTCGTCCACGATCCAGCGGATGGGGGCGTCGGACAGGCCGGAGGAGGCCGCGTTCTCCCGGGCCCAGGCCACCATGCCCTTGGCCGCGTCCACGTGGCACACCGAGGCCCCCGCCGCCGCGCAGGCCACCGAGGCCGCGCCGGTGTAGGCAAACAGGTTGAGCACGCTGACGGGCCGCCCGGCGGCGCGGATGCGCTCCATGGCGAAGTCCCAGTTGGCCGCCTGCTCGGGGAACACGCCGGTGTGCTTGAAGTTCATGGGCTTGACGTTGAGCGTCAGCGGGCCGTAGCCCAGGGTCCACCGCTGGGGCAGCTCCTTCTTGACCCACTGGCCCCCGCCGGTGGAGGAGCGCTGATACCGGGCGTCATACTTCCGCCAGCCGGGGTGCCTTCCCTCGGGCCGCCAGATGGCCTGAGGGTCGGGCCGCACCAGCAGGTATCTGCCCCACCGCTCCAGCCGCTCGCCATTGCCGCAGTCCAGCAGCTCATAGTCTCTCCAGTTATCGGAAATCCACATCTTGATCCCGTCCCATTGTCCAGTTTGTCATAATCATCCTATTATATCACCTGTAGGGAAACCAGTCAATGCAAAGAAGCCGGGAGGGCCATGGCCTGGCTGTCTGCCCGGAAAATCGGGCGGAAGGTGGATTTTTCCCCCGCCGTATGCTATACTCTCCCTGACAGGAGGAGACGGCTGGACGGGCGGCGGAGGCCGCGAAAAAGTTGGGGGATGCAGTATGAAAAATGGCTTGCACAGGAGATGGCGGACGGTACTCTGCATCGGCGTGCTGGTGCTGGCCGCCGCTGTGGCGGCAGTTGTATTTCTGCCCACAAGGCCCATGGTGGAGCCCGCGGACAACCCCAGCGTCGGCTTTGTCAGCGCCGACTTCGGGCGGGACGGGGAGACCTACAGCGCGGACATTCCCGGGAGCGAGCTGCCTCAACCTCTCCAGCCGGCCAGGCTATGACTCCGCCCAGTTTGGGGACACCCATTATCAAATTGTCGGGCACGAGAAGCTGTATCAGGAGGTCTATGCCCTGCTGTCCGATGTGATCCCCGCCCATGCGGTAAAATGGTGAGGAACGGAAGGAGATATCCGGATGAACAGGAGAAGAAAGCTGACCATCGCGGTTCTTGTTCTGGCGGCTGTCCTGGTGTTTTTCATTTGGCTGCCCCTGGTTCATTCCGCCCGTGATTATCAGGCCATGTCCATGACCGCGCAGTTGGAGCACAAAATCAAGGTGGAGCACGGCGTATATTCCAGTTCGCTATTTGAAAGTGTGGAGGTAATACGCCCGTGGTACAGCCGTGATCCGTCGGGCTGGATCTTTGTGGTCACCATGGCCCCGGACGGTGAGACGCTGTATTACAGGTATGACGACGGTGAATTTGTCCTTCTTTCTTGAACAGGACGCACTTTTTGTTGTACTGTGGCGTTAACTGTGATAAAATAGCCGTGAATCTGTAGAAACGAGGGATCCGAAATGGCCGACACAGAGCTTCAGTTCCGCACAGCCACCTTTGGCGGCTTTCAGAAGCAGGACGTACTGCTGTATATTGAGACCATGACGCGGGAGCACCGTGAGAAGCTGGATGGGCTTCAGCGGAAGCTGGACGAGGCCGGAGAGGCGCAGTCCGCCCGGGAGGGGGAGCTGGCGGCCGCCCGGGAGCGGGAGGAGAAGCTGGGACAGGAGCTCCAGGGCCTGCGGGAGGAGCTCTCCGCCGCCCACAGGGAGGGCGAGGAGCGTCAGAAGGAGCTGGCCCGGCTGGAGACGGAGCTGGCGGAGCTGCGCCGGGAGAAAACCGCGGCGGAGGAGCTGCTGACCGAGACGGAGGCGCGCCTGACGGAGACCAAGGAGAAGCTGGCCCGGGCGGGTCAGGCGGCGGAGGCCTACGAGAAGATCAAGGATCGCACCGCCGGCATCGAGCTGGAGGCCCACTGCCGGGCCCAGGATGTCCAGGCAGAGGCGGAGGAGCGGGCAAAGCGGCTCCAGGCCGACGTGGAGCAGTGGCTGAGCCGGGTGCAGACCGGATACGGCAGGCTGCGGGAGGACGTCAACGCCGCCATCGGACGGGCCAGGGCCGAGATGGATCAGGCGGGCGGCCTGCTGGAGGAGATCTCCCACACCCTGGGCAGCCAGGCGGAGCAGCTGAGCCGGCTGGCCGAGGGCTATTCGGCGGAGCTCAACCACCGGCCGCCGGACCCCCTGCCCCTGGACGAAAACTGAAATACAGAAATACCGGGCGGACGCGGCTGCGTCCGCCCGGTCTGCTTGTGCTGCGGCCGGAACCCCGGCCGGGCTACCCCCAGAAGCGCCAGTTCCGCCACGTGCGGAAGTCAATCAGGCCCTCCACGGTGAGGGAAGCCGTGCCGGACTCCGGCTCGTCCTCCAGCCCGGAGGGGAACAGGTAAAAGGAGAAGTCGTTTCCTGTCCGCCCCAGGGGCTGCATGTCCGCCAGCTCACCGGCCCAGCTCTGCCCACCCACAGCGGTGGTGAGGGACAGGCCGTCGGCGGCCTCCACCCGGAAGCTGCTCAGGGAATCGCCGGAGCGCTCCTCATAGCAGCCGGACACCAGCCGCCCGCCCAGGCGGCTCAGGGCGCTCTCCGCCTGGAAGGTGACCACCCAGCGGCCGTCTATCCTTTCCAGCCCGGAGACTGCAATGGAGCAGCCCTTGTCATCCTGGTACAGAACCGTGCCCACGCTGGCGGCGGGATCGTCCAGGTTCACCTCCGTAGACCAGGTGTCCGTCAGGGTGTAGACAGCGGTGCGGTAGGCCCCGTCCCCCAACTGATAGCGGAAGCCGTCCCGCCGGGTGCCCGCCGCTCCGTTGGAGAAGGCCAGCAGATACACCAGATAGACCAGCACCGCCGCCCCCAGCACCGCCAGGGCCCCGGTGATCAGCCACCGCCGCCGGACGGCCCCTGTGACCGCCGCCGGGGGCGGCGCGCCGTAGATCACCTCGGTGACCTCCACCCCCAGGGCGGCGGCGATGGCCTGGAGGGTGTCCAGATCCGGCTGGGCGGCGCTGCGCTCCCAGTTGGACACGGCTTGCCGGGTGACGTGGAGCCGCTCCGCCAGCTCCTCCTGGGTGAGGCCCCGTTCCAGCCGGAGCTTTCTGATGTGCTTTGCCACGGACGCCATGTGCATCCCTCCTTGTGCCCACAGTGTAGCAGGGGGGCCGGATTTTGTCACGCAAAGAGCCCTTGCGCCGCGGCGCAAGGGCTCTTTTTCCGGCTGTTAACGGCCCGCCGCGCCCAGCAGCAGGCGGAGCACCCACCGGGGGGCCTCCGGCGCCTGGGCCTGGAGCCAAGACAGCAGCTCCGCCGGGGACAGGTGCAAGGCGTCGAGCTGATCCAGGGTGAAGGCCAGGCCGCGGGCCGACTCGGCGTCATGGCCGATGGCCAGCAGGGAGCCGAAAGCCGCCGCGCCGCCGGCGTACTGCCCGACGGCGGCCCCGCCCACGGCCACAAACCGGCTGACGGCACATCCGCCGAGGGCGGCACCCAGGCTGAACGCGCCGCCGCCCAGGGCGGCCAGCAGGCCGAAGGCCACTCCGCCCACGGCCAGCCCGCCGGCGGCCAGTCCGGCCAGGGTCAGCAGGCCGATGCCCAGCCCGCCGATGGAGAGCAGTCCGGCGGAGAAGCCGCCGATGGCCACAAGGCCGGTGGCCACGTTGCCGATGGCGATGATCCCCCTGGCCCGGCGGAGGCCGTAGCCCAGGTGGATATGCACCAGGGGCAGGCCCAGGAGGGTGCATTTACTGCGGTACTCGTAGTGATAGGGGGTGTAATAGTTGTGGATCACCGTCCGCTCCGCCGGGGCGGCCTGGGGCGCCTCCGGCTCCACCCCCCGCACCAGGTAGTCCAGGGTGACGGAGAAGTAGCCGGCCAGGGCGGACAGGTTGTTGAGATCCGGGGTGGAGGCCCCGGCCTCCCACTTCTGCACCGCCTGGCGGGAGACCCCCACGGCATTGGCCAGCTCCTCCTGGGAGATGCCCCGCCCCTTGCGGAGCTGGTAGAGCCGTTCACGAAATTCCATATGGATGAACCTCCTTTGTTTCTGGCTCCATCCTAACAGAACGGCCCGTCCCCGCGCAACCAACCGGAGCATCCAATTTGACAACCGGCGGTTGCATGCCTTGGGGCTCTAAGCGTTAGGGTTCCACACCCGGCCAATGTCGGAGCGGAAGAACATGTCCTGGAAGTGGATGTGGGAGGCGGCGGCATAGGCCCCGTCGATGGCCGCGTTCAGCTCCGGCCCGGTGGCGGTGACCCCCAGCACCCGGCCGCCGCTGGTGAGGACGCTCCCGTTCTCACCCAGCCTGGTGCCCGCGTGGAACACCACGGCAGATTGGCCGGCCTCCTCCAGCCCTGTAATGGGATAGCCCTTGCCATAGCTGCCGGGGTAGCCGCCGGAGGCCAGCACCAGACAGCAGGAGGCCCCGTCTTTCCAGCGCACGTCCACCTGATCCAGGGTGCCGTTCCGGCAGGCCAGGAAGATGTCCATCAGATCGCTGTCCAGCAGGGAGAGCACCGCCTGACACTCCGGATCGCCGAAGCGGGCGTTGTACTCCACCACCTTGGGCCCGTCGGGGGTGAGCATCAGGCCGAAGTAGATCACCCCGTGGAAGGGGCGGCCCTCCGCCTTGAGGGCGGCCACGGTGGGCAGGAAGATCTCGTCCATGCACCGCTGGGCCACCTCGGGGGTGTAGTTGGGGGAGGGGGAGATGGCCCCCATGCCGCCGGTGTTGGGGCCCTGGTTGCCGTCAAAGGCCCGCTTGTGATCCTGGGAGGAGGGCATGGGCACCAGGTGCTCCCCGTCGCAGAAGGCCAGCACGGTGAGTTCCGGGCCGGTCATGCACTCCTCAATGACCACTCTGGCCCCGGCGTCGCCGAATTTGTGGCCGCTCATCATGGAGCGGACGGCATCCTGGGCCTCGGCCACGGTCTGGGCCACGATGACACCCTTGCCCAGGGCCAGGCCGTCGGCCTTGACCACGATGGGGGCGCCCTGGGCCTCGATATAGGCCAGGGCGGGCTCCAACTCTGTAAAGGTCTGATACTTTGCGGTTGGGATGTGGTATTTCTCCATCAGACGCTTGGAGAAGCTCTTGCTGGCCTCGATGATGGCGGCGTCGGCCCGGGGGCCGAAAGCGGGGATGCCCGCTGCCTCCAGGGTGTCCACCATGCCCAGGGCCAGGGGGTCGTCGGGGGCCACCACCACAAAGTCCACGCTGTTTTCACAGGCCCAGGCCACCATGGCGTCCACGTCGGTGGCGGGAATGTCCACGCACTGGGCCAGGGCGGCGATGCCGCCGTTGCCCGGAGCACAGGAAAGGTGATCCACTTTACTACTCTTGGACAGCGCCCAGGCGATGGCGTGCTCCCGCCCGCCGCCGCCCACGATCAAAACATGCATGACGACACCTCATTTCAGCGCCAGCCCCAGGGCCCACAGGCCCAGCAGGTGCGCGGGATAGAATACATAGAAGAACCACTTGTTCTGGAGGCCCAGCTGGCCCCGGTAGCAGGCCAGAGGCAGAAGGGAGATTTCTGCGCACAGCGCATAGAGGACGGCGGAGGGGACAGCCGCCGCCAGATAGTCCGCCACCAGCCGGGGCAGCAGGACAGGCAGGGAGAGGAAGCCCATCAGGGGGTTGTACACCAGATAGATCAGTGCCAGCCCCGCACCCAGGCAGAGCAGCAGCCGCTTCCGATCCTCGCCGCACAGGTAGAGCCCGAACACCAGCAGCACGGCGGGAAAGCCGTAGTCGGTATTCAGCACCAGGGCCAGCACACAGGCCCCAAGCAGGGGGAGGGCGGCCACAGTCACGCTGTACTCCGCTTTCACCAGCCGCTCGTAGCCGCAGATGGCGGCGGCGGCCAGGAAGAAGGTGAGGATCACGTTGCCGCCCCAGGTGCCGGTGGCCAGGGTGTAGGGCGCCTGGGAAACCAGGGCGAACACCCCCAGCCGGATCAGATACCGGTGGAAGAAGCGGGTGCGCCTGCACCCCTCGGCCACGAAATAGGCGAAGATGGGGAAGGCCAGCCGCCCCGCGCACCGGGGCAGGAGATCCAGGGCGGCGGGAAGGCCCAGCCCGGAGAAAAGCTGGGGGAACACCACCCCCATGTGATCCAGCAGCATGCACAGGGCGGCCAGGTATTTGAGGGCGGCGGCGCTCAGGCCGTAGCAGGTCTCCATCTCTTAATGATGGAAGAGCCGCATCCCGGTGAAGGCCATGACGATGCCGTACTTGTTGCAGGTGGCGATTACATGGTCGTCCCGGATGGAGCCGCCGGGCTGGACGATGTAGCGCACGCCGCTCTTGCGGGCCCGCTCCACGTTGTCGCCGAAGGGGAAGAAGGCGTCGGAGCCCACGGTAACGCCGGACTGGGTGGCGATCCACGCCTTTTTCTCCTCCGCGGTGAGCACCTCGGGCTTAACTTTGAAGGTGTTCTGCCACACGCCCTCGGCCAGCACGTCCTCGTACTCGTCGGAGATGTACACGTCGATGGCGTTGTCCCGGTCGGGGCGGCGGATGCCGTCCACGAACTGGAGGCCCAGCACCTTGGGGTGCTGCCGCAGCAGCCAGTTGTCCGCCTTGCTGCCCGCCAGGCGGGTGCAGTGGATGCGGCTCTGCTGGCCGGCGCCCACGCCGATGGCCTGGCCGTCCTTCACGTAGCAGACGGAGTTGGACTGGGTGTACTTGAGGGTGATGAGGGCCACCAGCATGTCCCGTTTGGCGTTGTCAGGCAGCTCCTTGTTGTCGGTGACGATGTTGTTCAGCAGAGACTCGTTGATGGCGAAGTTGTTGCGGCCCTGCTCAAAGGTGACGCCGAACACGTCCTTGTGCTCCACCTCCCGGGGCACATAATCCGGGTCGATCTGCACCACGTTGTAGCCGCCCTTGCGCTTGGTCTTCAGGATCTCCAGGGCCTCGTCGGTGTAGCCGGGGGCGATGACGCCG
Organism: Flavonifractor sp.; assembly: GCF_019422385.1. NCBI lineage: Bacteria > Bacillati > Bacillota > Clostridia > Eubacteriales > Oscillospiraceae > Flavonifractor > Flavonifractor sp. The sequence continues at coordinate 9,497 of NZ_JAHZDL010000023.1, read as the reverse complement.
TCGGACACCTCCAGGGCCAGATAGCGGGCGGTGGCGGCGTCGCACACGTCGGACAGGGCGGCCCAGTCGCCGTAGGAGCACAGCCGGTCGGCCCCCCGGGCCCGCACATAGGCGCAGGCGATGGGGGAGAGCTCCATGCCCTCGGCGAAGTAGATTTTCTTCTCCACGTCGCTCAGGGGGGTGCCCACGGCGGCGCCGGCGGGGGAGACATGCTTGAAGGACGCGGCGGCGGGCAGGCCGGTGGCCTCCTTCAGCTCCTTCACCAGCTGCCAGGAGTTGAGGGCGTCCAGGAAGTTGATATACCCCGGCTTGCCGTTGAGCACCTGGATGGGCAGCTCGCCCTCCTCCATAAAGATGCGGGCGGGCTTCTGGTTGGGGTTGCAGCCGTATTTCAGTTCCAGTTCTCTCATGCTCAAACCTCCGTCCAATCTCAGTTGTGCTTGTTCTTGATCACGCTCTCCCACTGGCCGCTCTTGCGGTCGATGTAGCGGACAAAGAGGGAGACCTTGTTGTCCTCGTTCAGGCTGGCCCACAGCAGCTCGGCAAAGTCGGCGGCGGTGTCGCTGACGATGTCCACCTGCTCCGGCTCACCCTGGAAGGAGGGGAGGGGATTGCCGTCCTCCATATAGGTGTGGAGGAAATGGCCCTGCCCGGCCAGGGGGGCCTCGTAGTCGAAGAAGTACCGGCGGCAGGAGGCGGGATTGCCGTCGGCGCTCTTGAGGATGGACAGGGTGTAGTCCCCGTTCTGCTGCACCAGGCCGGAGATGCGGGGGGTGTAGTTGGGCTTGTCCGGCTCGAAAGTGCGCTTGCGCAGGGCCTCCTCAAAGCTCTTGCCCGCGGCCAGCCCCTCCCGGATGGTGTCGGTCTGGTCGCCGTTGGTGACGATGGTGGAGGTGCCGAACACACGCACAGGGGCGTAGATGATGAGGGAGGGGTCGGTGAGCTTGGCGGGATCATAGGCCTGGGTGCGGATGCCGTCGGGGGTCTCCACGAAGATCCGGTTGCGGGAGTTCTCGCTCCGGCCCATGATGAAGTAGGCGATGACCGACTTGCTCCCGTCGGGGGAGCTGCCCAGCACGATGCCCCGGCCGGGATAGGGGTTGATGCGCAGCAGCGCGGTGAGATCCAGAGTTTTCATGCAAAGGCTCCTTTATTTGGATTCTTTGTCCTGCTTGATGTGAACCAACCGACCCTCCACGGAGAGCCGACCCTCGCAGAACAGGGAGACGGCCTGGGGGAGGATGCGCCACTCGGCCTGCTCCATCACCCGGCGCTGGAGAACCTCGGGGGTGTCCCCCTCCAAAATCTCCACTGCCTTCTGGAGGACGATGGGGCCGCCGTCGGGCTCCTCATTGACAAAGTGGACAGTGGCGCCGGTGACCTTCACGCCGTAGGCCAGGGCGGCCTCGTGGACGTGGAGGCCGTAGTACCCCGCGCCGCAGAAGGAGGGGATCAGGGCGGGGTGGACGTTGAGAATGGCGTTGGGGTAGGCCGCCACCATCTCCCCGGTGAGAATGTGCATGAAGCCGGCCAGTACCACCAGGCCGATGTCCAGCTCCCGCAGCTTGTCCACCAGGGCCAGGGTCATCTCCCGGTTGGAGGAAAACTCCTTCCGGGCCACCACATAGCCGGGAATGCCGGCCTTCTCCGCCCGTTCCAGGGCGTAGGCGCCGGGCTTGGAGGAGATCACGGCGGCGATGGCGCCGTTTTTCAGCTCTCCCCGGGCCTGGGCGTCAATCAGCGCCTGGAGGTTGGTGCCCCCGCCGGAGACCAGAACCGCAATTCGTACCATGCGCCCGTCCTCAGACCAGCTCCACGCCGGCGTCGCCCTTGACCACGGTGCCGATGATGGAGGACTGCTCGCCCGCCCGGGCCAGCACGTCCAGGGCGTGGCCGATCTGGTCCTTGGGGATGGCGATGACCAGGCCGATGCCCATGTTGAAGGTGTTGTACATATCCCGCTCCGGGATGTCGCCGGAGCGCTGGATGATCTCAAAGATGGGGGGCACGGGGAAGGAGTCCTTCTGGATGCGGGCGGTGAGGCCGGCCTTCATCATGCGGGGCACGTTCTCATACAGGCCGCCGCCGGTGATGTGGCTGATGGCCTTGACCTCCACGCCGTGCTGGCGCAGGCACTGGATGGATCTGACGTAGATGTGGGTGGGGCGCAGCAGCTCCTCCCCCAGGGTGCGGCCCAGCTCAGACACGTGGATGTCCAGGGCCTTGGGGTTGGAATCAATGCCAAGCACCTTGCGCACCAGGGAGAAGCCGTTGGAGTGGACGCCGTTGGAGCTCAGGCCGATAAGCAGATCCCCCTCCTGGAGGGTGGAGCCGTCAATGATCTTCTCCTCGTCCACAATGCCCACGGAGAAGCCGGCCACGTCATACTCGTTCTCCGGCATGAGGCCGGGGTGCTCGGCGGTCTCGCCGCCGATGAGGGCGCAGCCGGCCTGGCGGCAGCCCTCGGTGATGCCGGAGACGATGTCGGCGATGTGCTCCGGGTGGTTCTTCCCGCAGGCGATGTAGTCCAGGAAGAAGAGGGGCACGGCGCCGCCGCAGATGATGTCGTTGACGCACATGGCCACGCAGTCGATGCCGATGGTATCGTGCTTGTCCATCAGGAAGGCGATTTTCAGCTTGGTGCCCACGCCGTCGGTGCCGGACACCAGGACGGGCTTCTTCATGTCCGCCACGTCGGGGGCAAACAGGCCGCCGAAGCCGCCCAGGGTGCCCAGGACGCCGGGGATATAGGTGGACTCCACCAGGGGTTTGATGCGGTTGACCGACTCGTAGCCGGCGGTGACGTCCACGCCGGCGGCGGCGTAGGACTCGGAATGGGAGTTCTTCATCGCAAAACCTCCAAAAGAAATGAGGAAATGGTGCGCTGGGATACAGGAAAAAGCCTCGCAGAGTTTTACTCGCTTTGCGGGTAAAAGAGATTCAAAGGAAGCCCGCAGGCGAATTCACTTCGCCGGAGGACACCACTGCCCCTGGCCGCGGCGGCCAGGGGCACCCGCGCGGGCGCGGGTGAGGGGGGTATCGGCGGCGGTTTCCTTGGGAACCGCTGCCGTATCTAGGGGGGATGAAATCCCCCCTAGAGATCGCTTACTCTTTCCCAGTCCAGCAATAGGTGCAGATCTTGTCCCGGTCGATGCCGATGGCCTCCAGCAGGCCGTCCAGGGACTGGTAGCCCAGGGAGTCAAAGCCCAGCTTCTCACAGATGGCCTTGAGCATGCACTGGCCCCGCTCCGTGGAGGAGTCGGCATACTCCTCCAGGTGGTTCTGGCCCTCGTCACCCTCCAGCTCCTGGATGGTGCGGCGGGCCAGCAGCTCCATGTCGGAGTTGCTGCGGGAGAAGTTCAGGTACTTGCAGCCGTACATGATGGGCGGGCAGGCCGAGCGCATGTGAACCTCCTCGGCGCCGGACTCATAGAGGAAGTCCACCGTGCCCTGGAGCTGGGTGCCCCGGACGATGGAGTCGTCCACGAAGAGGAGCTTCTTGCCCTCGATGAGCTCGGGCACGGGGATCTGCTTCATCTTGGCCACCTGGTCGCGGGCCTTCTGGTCGGCGGGCATGAAGGAGCGGGGCCAGGTGGGGGTGTACTTGACGAAGGGGCGGGCGAAGGGCTTGCCGCTGCGGTTGGCGTAGCCGATGGCGTGGGGCACGCCGGAGTCGGGCACGCCGGCCACATAGTCCACCTTGGGCATTTTGCCCTTTTTCACCTCGTCCCGGGCCATGATCTCACCGTTGCGGTAGCGCATGACCTCCACGTTGACCCCCTCGTAGTTGGAGTTGGGGTAGCCGTAGTAAGTCCACAGGAAGGCGCAGATGCGCATCTTGTCCCCGGCGGGGGAGAGGGTCTCCCACCCTCCGGGGGTCACCTTGACGATCTCGCCGGGGCCTAATTCATAGGCGTCGTGGTAGCCCAGCTTGTGGTAGGCAAAGGACTCAAAGGACACGCAGCAGCCGTCCTCGGTCTGGCCCACCAGCACGGGCAGGCGGCCCAGCCGATCCCGGGCGGCCACAATGGCGTCGGGGGTGAGGATCAGGATGGTGCAGGAGCCGTCGATCTCCGCCTGGGCCCGGCGGATGCCGGATACCAGGTCGTCCTCCTGGTTGATGAGGGCGGCGGCCAGCTCGGTGGAGTTGACCTTGCCGGAGCTCATGGCCAGGAACTGGTGGCCGTGGTCGGAGAAATAGCGATCCACCAGCGCGTCGGCGTTGTTGATGATGCCCACGGTGGTGATGGCGTACAGCCCCAGGTGGGAGCGCACCAGCAGGGGCTGGGGGTCGGTGTCGCTGATGCAGCCGATGGCGGCACAGCCGTGGAACTCGGAGAGATCCTTGTCGAACTTGGTGCGGAAGGGGGTGTTCTCGATGTTGTGGATCTGCCGCTGGAAGCCGTCCTTCCTGTCATAGACCGCCATGCCAGCCCGCTTGGTGCCCAGGTGGGAGTGGTAGTCGGTGCCGAAGAACACGTCCAGCACGCAGTCATGCCTGGAGATCGCGCCGAAAAATCCGCCCATGCTTATTTGTCCCCCATCAGGCGGCGCATGACCTCCTCATAGGCCTCCTCGGCGCCGCCCAGATCCCGGCGGAAGCGGTCTTTGTCCAGCTTCTCGTGGGTCTTCTCGTCCCACAGGCGGCAGGTGTCGGGGGAGATCTCGTCGGCCAGGACGATGGTGCCGTCGGCCGTCTTGCCGAACTCCAGCTTGAAGTCCACCAGATCGATGCCGATCTCCTTCATGAAGCCGCGCAGCAGGTCGTTGACCATCATGGTGTACTTGCGGATGAGGGCGATCTCCTCCTTGGTGGCCAGCTTGAGGGCCAGGGCGTGGGAGGTGTTGAGCAGGGGGTCGCCCAGATCGTCGTTCTTGTAGGAGAACTCGAAGGTGGGCTCGTCAAACACGATGCCCTCCTCCACGCCGTACCGCTTGGCGAAGGAGCCGGCGGAGATGTTGCGCACAATCACCTCCAGGGGCACGATGGACACCTTCTTCACTGCGGTCTCCCGGTCGCTGAGCTCCTCAATGTAGTGGGTGGGCACGCCCTTGGCCTCCAGGCGGCGCATCAGGTTGTTGGTCATGCGGTTGTTGATGGCGCCCTTGCCGGTGATGGTGCCCTTCTTCAGGCCGTTGAAGGCGGTGGCGTCGTCCTTGTAGGAGACGATGACCACCTCGGGATCGTCGGTGGCGTAGACCTTCTTGGCCTTGCCCTCGTACAGCTGCTCTCTCTTTTCGTAAGCCATGATACAAACTCCTCTATACACAAAAATTTTTGATTCAGGGATTGGAACTCAGAGCGCCTCGCTCTGGAGCTTCTGATCCTTCAGCTCCACCTCGGCGGCCATGGAGGCCTTGAACTGCTCCAGCTTGTCCCCCAGAACCTCGTCGGACAGGGCCATCATCTGGGCGGCCAGAATGGCGGCGTTGTCCGCCCCGTCCACCGCCACGCAGGCCACGGGGATGCCTTTGGGCATCTGCACCATGGACAGCAGGGAGTCCAGCCCCCCCATCATGGAGGTCTTGATAGGCACGCCGATGACGGGCAGGGTGGTGTAGGCGGCCAGCACGCCCGCCAGATGGGCGGCCTTGCCGGCGGCGGCGATGATCACGCCGAAGCCGTTCTCCTTGGCCGAAGAGGCGAAGCGCTCGGCGGCGGCGGGGGTGCGGTGGGCGGAGATGATGTGCACCTCCACGGGGATGCCGAAGGCTTTGAGCCGGGCGATGCAGGGGCGCATGGTGTCCAGATCCGAGTCAGAACCCATGATGACGGCAGCTTTTTTGCTCATAGGAACCCTCCTGTCCAAAATTCACGCTGGTCATACTGACAAATTTTAAGGAACCTGAAAAATAAATCAGGGTATCCGGCTATACGGATACCCTGATGCTATTTTTCCGCAGAAAAGGGCGCGAAGGCACGCACAGCGGGCCAATCCCCAGAGCGCAGCATATGCACCGGCGTCATGGCCCTACCTCCCCGTCCCCAGAATACCTATAATATATCGGATTTCCCGGGGGTTTGCAAGAGAAGGGGAGGAAATTCGTATGCTTTCACAACGATCTTTGGCGAAAAAGAAGCGTCAATTGTAAAGTGTGTGTCAAGTGCGGGCGGTGACGGCGCCGTCGGGGCTGATGACCGCCACGTGGAGGGGAATCTGCTTCCCGCTGGCGGACACGGCGGCCTCCGCCGCCCGCTGAATCCCGCCGCAGCAGGGCACGGTCATCCGGGCCACGGTGACGCTTCTGATGTCGTTGCCGGCCAGGATGGCGGTGAGCTTTTCGGTGTAGTCCCCCTCGTCCAGCTTGGGGCAGCCGATCAGCGTCACCTTCCCCCGGATGAAGTCCCGGTGGAAGGCGCCGTAGGCGTAGGCGGTGCAGTCGGCGGCAATGAGCAGGTCGCACCCGTCGAACCAGGGGGCGTTCACCGGGGCCAGCTTGATCTGCACCGGCCACTGGCGCAGCTGGCTGGGAATCTCCCCGGCGGCGGGGGCGGCGCTCTCCGCCGGGCGTTGGATCGCCCGGCTCTGGCTGCCGGGACAGCCGCAGGGCAGGGGGGCGGCCTGGGCCGCTCTGGCCGCCTTGGCGGCCAGCACGGCGGCGTGGTCGTAGGCGGGGGCCTCCCGCTCCTCGAAGGTGATGGCCCCGGCGGGGCAGGCCGGCAGGCAGTCCCCAAGCCCGTCGCAGTAGTCCTCCCGGGTGAGCCGGGCCTTGCCGTCCACCATCTCGATGGCGCCCTCGTGGCAGGCGGCGGCGCACAGGCCGCAGCCGTCACACCTGCTCTCGTCAATATGGATGATTCTGCGTTTCATGCAAAACGCCTCCTTGTCTTGTTGTGAGGACAGTTTAGCAGAATCCCGGCGCCCTGTAAGTTGTAGATGCAACGTTTTCGGCAAAAAAACGCGCGCCGCCGGAAAGGCGGCGCGCGCTGGATGGACATCAGGGCTCAATCGCGCAGATACTGCTTCACCAGCTCCTGGAGCAGCTCGTCCCGATCCAGCTTGCGGATCAGGGCACGGGCGTTGTTGTAGTTGGTGATATAGGTGGGATCCTCTGAGAGGATGTACCCCACTATCTGGTTGATGGGATTATAGCCCTTCTCCTGCAGGGACTGGTAGACCGAGGATAGAATCTCCTTGATCTCCGGATCCTTGTCATTTTGAAGATTAAATTTGCGGGTATAGTCCATCTCCATCATTGGTACACCTCCCCGTGTATCATTCTGTTCTTCATTTTAGCGGAAAACAGCCTCCGTGTAAAGAGGCAAGCGAAAAATTTATGAGTTTTTAAGAACTGGCAAAAAAGAGGGATGGGCATGCAACCAAACGGCCCCGCCCGTGGTATTATGGGTACCAGGGACGGAGAGATCCACCGCCTGCGGGCACGGGCGGGGGAGGGGACTCCGCCCGGGTATGCCCAAAGAGAGGTGAGGCAAGTGACAGACGAGAGGAGAGCGCGGGAGCAGGTGGAGCGCTGGGGGGACATGGTGTGGCGGCTGGCCCTGGCCCGCACCCGCCATATCCAGGACAGCGAGGACGTGTTCCAGGAGGTGTTTTCCCGCTTCTTCCGCCACGAGGGGGAGCTGGACAGCGACGAGCACCGGAAGGCCTGGCTGATCCGCTGCACCCTCAACTGCACCAACACCCTGCTTGCCGCCCCCTGGCGGAAACACCTGCCCCTGGACGAGGCCCTGACCCGGGCGGTGCCGCCGGAGGAGCGGGAGGCATATGAAGCCGTGCTGGCCCTGCCCAGGCCCTACCGCACCGCCGTCCACCTGTACTATGTGGAGGGCTACTCCGTGGCAGAGGTGGCCGCCCTCATGGGGGCCAAGGAGGGGACGGTCAAGAGCTGGCTGTCCCGGGGCCGTGTGAAGCTGGCCGCGGTGCTGAAAGGAGACGATGAACCTTGATGGACGCATATAAGCGGGCCAATGAGGCCCTGCATCCCCCCGCCTCGGCGGTGGAGCGGGCGGTGAGACGGGCGGCAGCTGGGGCGAGGCCCCGGGAAAAGCGCCGCCCCCTGCGGGCCGTGATTCCGGCGGGGGTGGCCGCCGTGCTGGCGGCGGTTCTGCTGGTGAACGGCATCCCCGGCCTGGGGGGCGGCGGAATCACCGCCTCCGCCGTCTGCGCCCTGGCGGAGCCCGCCTATCCCGACCTGCCCCACGCCCCGGCGGAGCCCGCCACTGCCGATGATGCCGCCTGGAAGCAGTTCAACGAGGATTACGACGCCTGCTGGCAGGCGTGGCGGGACTTCCGGAATGAGGCTCCCGGCCTGGAGGAGCAGGCCGGCCTGCTCTCCGCCCTGGCGGACTTCTCTGCGAAGAGCACCACCCTGGCCCTGGCGGGGGAGGGGAACGGGGTGTATTCCCCCATCTCCCTGTGGTTTGCCCTGGCCATGCTGGCGGAGACCACCGACGGGGACAGCCGGCAGGAGATCCTGGACGCCCTGGGGGCGGAGGATGTGGAGCAGCTTCGGTCGTGGGCGGACAGCCTCTGGCACGACCTCTACACCGACGACGGCACAGCCTCCGTCCTGCTGGGTACCTCCATGTGGCTGAACCAGGGGGTGGACTTCAACCAGGGCACCCTGGACGCCCTGGCGGAGCACTACTACGCCGCCTCCTACCAGGCCCCCATGGGCACCGACGCGGCCGACCAGGCCCTGACCGACTGGACGGCGGAGCAGACCCGCGGGCTCATCGGCTCCGACGGCAAGGTGCTGGAGACCACCCCGGACACCCTGATGGTGCTGGCCTCCACCCTCTACGTCATGGGGCGATGGAACACCGAGTTCCAGCCGGAGGACAACACCGACGACGTCTTCACCGCCGCCGACGGGACGGAGCAGGAGGCGGAGTTCATGCACCGCACCGAGAATGCCTATTTCCTCAGCCGGGAGGGCTATCAGGCGGCGTCCCTCCACAGCAGCGCCGGGGAAGTGGTGTTCGTCCTCCCTGACGAGGGAGTGTCCCCCCGGGAGCTGCTGGCCGACCCGGAGTTCCTGGGCAGCCTGGACGTGTATGGCGACGACGGCATTTACGGCGAGGTGCGGTGGTCGGTGCCCAAGTTCGACGTCGGCTCCGACCTGGATCTGAAATCCACCCTGGCCGGGCTGGGGATCACCTCCGTGCTGGATACGAAGACCGCCGACTTCTCCCCCCTCACCGGCACCGAGCCGGTGTGGCTGGATCAGGCCAAGCAGATCGCCCGGGTGCAGGTGGACGAGCAGGGCATTGTGGCCGCCGCCGTCACCCTGCTGGGCTTGGGCGACGGCGGCCCGGAGGTGGATCCCCGGATCTGCGTCATGGATCTGGATCGTCCCTTCCTGTTCGTCGTCCGCTCCAACAACGATGTGAACCTCTTTGTGGGCGTGGTGGACAGCCTGGTGTAACCTGGAAAGGACTGGCACGCCACGAGCGGCGGCCCCGTTACGAAGTAAGGGGCCGCCGCCAGAAAGCTGCCAGCAGGACAGCCTGGGGGGTACATCCAATAGGGGGG
>NZ_JAHZDL010000022.1:0-27777 GCF_019422385.1 Flavonifractor sp. | reverse complement strand
CCGACCTGGGCCTCACCCGGGCGGTGCTCTCCCGGGAGCTGAGCCGGGATCAGATCGAATACATCTGCCAGCGCTCCCCCATCGAGATCGAGGTCTTCGCCCACGGGGCTTTGTGCATGTGCTACTCCGGCCAGTGCTTCCTCTCCTCCGTCATCGGCGGGCGAAGCGGCAACCGGGGATTGTGCGCCCAGCCCTGCCGCCTGAAATACGGCTGGATGGACAGGGCGGATTCCTACCCCCTCTCCCTCAAGGATCTGTCCCTGGCGGGGCACCTGCGCCAGCTGCGCAAGATGGGGGTGGCCTGCGTCAAGATCGAGGGGCGCATGAAGCGGCCCGAGTACGTGGCCGTGGTCACCGGCATCTATGCCCGGGCCATCAAAGAGGACCGGGAGCCCACGGCGGAGGAGCTGGAGCAGCTCCGCGCCGCCTTCTCCCGCCAGGGCTTCACCCAGGGCTACTACCTGGACCAGCAGGGCCCGGACATGTTCGGCGTGCGGGAGGAGACAAAGGAGCCGAAGGAGCTCTTTGCCGCGGCTCGCAACACCTACCAGAGCGGGGAGGCACAACGGGTACCCGTCACCTTCTACGCCATGCTCCGCCCCGGCGAGCCCGCCCGGGTGGGGGTGGAGGATCCCGACGGCCGGGTGGTCACCGTGGAGGGGGCCGTGCCCGAGGCCGCCCGCACCCGCCCCCTGACGGAGGAGGCGGTGTCCACCCAGCTCTCCCGCACCGGCGGCACCCCCTACCGCTGCGAAAAGGTGCGGGCCCTGGTGGAGGACAACCTGTCCCTCCCCCTGGCCTCCCTCAACGCCCTGCGGCGGGAGGCCCTGGACGGCCTGACCCGCCAGCGGGGGACGCCCCCCCGCCGCCGCAGCGGCGAATACCACGCCGGCGCCCGGTACGAGAACCGGCGGGAGCCCCCCGTCCTCACCATCTCGGTGCGGAAGGCCGAGCAGGTGACGGGGGAGCTGCTGGCCCTCAAGCCCGCCATGGTCTACATCCCCCTGGACGAGCTGGCGGCCCACCCGGAGCTGGCCGCCGGTACGGCGGACACCGCCGTCGGGGTGATCCTCCCCCGGATCGCCTGGGATCGGGAGTTCCCCGCCCTGCGGGAGAAGCTGGAGCAGCTCCGCGCCCTGGGGGTGAGGGACGCCCTGGTGGGCAACCTGGGTATGTTCCCCATTGCCCGGGAGCTGGGCTTCACCCTCCGGGGGGACTTCGGCCTGGAGATCTACAACTCCCAGGCCCTCAAGGAGTACCGCCACCTGGGGCTCCAGTCCGCCACACTGTCCTTTGAGCTGAAATTTCCCCAGATCCGGGACATCTCCAAGGGCATCGACACCGAGCTCATCACCTACGGCCGGCTGCCCCTGATGATCATGGAGAACTGCATCATCAAAAACCGCACCGGCTCCTGCAGCTGCCAGAATACCAACATACTCACCGACCGGAAGGGCGCCCGGTTCCCCGTGGTGAGCGCCCCCGGCTGCCGCAATGAGCTGCTCAACTCCCAGAAGCTGTTCCTGGCCGACAAGGCCGCCGACTACCGGCGGCTGGGCCTGTGGGCCCAGCGGCTCCTGTTCACCACCGAGAATCCCCGGGAGTGTGTCCAGGTGGCCCAGCGGTACCTGGAGCAGGGCTCCTGGGCCCCCAACGAGTACACCCGGGGACTATACTACCGAGATGTGGAGTGAAACCCTTGATTCTGAAATATAAGGCCGTATCCGACAAGATCGGGAAAGAGATCCCCGCCCCCTTCTACGCCACCCCCGGCTCCGCCGCCATGGATCTGTGCGCCTGTGTGGACGAGCCGGTGGAGATCACCCCCCGGGCCCTGGTGAGCATCCCCACCGGCATCGCCATCGCTCTCCCCTCCCCCGCGTACGTGGCCCTGGTATTCGCCCGGTCGGGGCTGGGCATCAAGCACGGCATCTCCCTCTCCAACGGCGTGGGGGTCATCGACAGCGACTACCGGGGGGAGATCCGGGTGGGGCTCACCAACCTGTCCGACACCCCCTACACCGTCATGCCCGGAGACCGGGTGGCCCAGCTGGCCGTGGTGCCCGTGGTGCAGGCCGCGCTGGAGCGGGTGGAGGTGCTGGACGACACCGGCCGGGGCTCCGGCGGGTTCGGCTCCACCGGGCGGTAACCACCCCGGCGGCCGCCATATATGGCGGCCCTGCGCCGCCGTAACCGCCCCGGCAATTCAGGGGCATGGCACCGACGGCGGCCCGGCGGGCCAGGCCGGTACAGCGCTGCCGCCATCAGGGCCTGCGGGGTAATCCCGATGCGTGCCACCCAGGGCGCGGCAGCGCCTGTAACGAAACGGCCAGGAGAGCGGGCGGCAATGCCGACCCGGTCTTTGCAGGCCGTACACAGCCCACCGCCGCCATGAACCCCCGCACTGGGGGGTCCAGGGTGGGCGAAGCCCCCTGGCCCTTCTTTCTCCCTATTTCTTCGGGAAGAAATGGGGGCGCCCGCCGCGCAGGCGCGTCCCCGGGGGCACCCCGGCAGGTAGATGGCGCGCCGAGTCGTCGCGCCCCACGGGGCCAGCAGTTGCGGGGGAAAACGGGCGGATGATATCCGCCCCTACGGGCCGGTGGTAATCGCTGCCGTGTCCCCGCGGCCCACTGAGAAAGGAAGATAGACATGGACATCATTCTGGCCTCCCAGTCGCCCCGGCGGCGGGAGCTTCTGGAGCGCATGGGGCTCCCCTTCCGCATCATCACCCCCGACATTGACGAGCACATGGAGCGGGAGCTGCCGCCGGGGGAGCTGGTGGCGGCCATCTCCGCCGAGAAGGCCGGGGCGGTGGCGGCCCAGGCCGGGCCCGGCGCCGTCGTCATCGCCGCCGACACAGTGGTGGCCCTGGACGGGGCGGTGCTGGGCAAGCCCGCCGACGAGAGCGACGCGGCGCGGATGCTCTCCGCCCTGTCGGGGCGCACCCACCAGGTGTTCACCGGCCTCACGGTGGCCTGCGGGGCAGACGTGCGCACCGTCAGCGAGGAGACCGCCGTCACCTTCCGCCCCCTGACGGCGGAGGAGATTGCCGCCTACGTCCGCACCGGGGAGCCCATGGACAAGGCCGGGGCCTACGGCATCCAGGGCTACGGCGCCCTGCTGGTGGAGGGCATCCGGGGGGACTACTACAACGTGATGGGCCTGCCGGTGTGCCGCCTGGGCGGCCTGCTGAGGGAGCTGGGCGTGGACTGCCTGGCCCTGGCGGGACAGAAATAAGAGGTAGAACGTGAAGGACTTTTTCCGAAACAACGGGGTCTTGATCCTCATTGCCGCCATCCTGCTGGCCCTGGTGACGGCGGTGGTGTCCGCCCTGCTGGGCGGCGGGGCCAATCCCCTGGCCAACCTGGTGAACATCGTCACCACCCCCGTCCGCAGCGGCATCAGCGCCGTGGCCGGCTGGGCGGAGGAGAAGTACAACGACACCTTTGAGCTGGAGCAGATGAAGGAGCAGCTGGAGCAGGCCCTCCAGCGGGTGGCCGAGCTGGAGGCCAAGGAGCGGCAGTACGAGGCCGCCCTCCAGGAGAACGAGCGGCTGCGGGACTTCGCGGGCCTGCGGCCCAGCAGCCTGAGCTTCGACCCGGAGTCCGCCACCGTCACCGAGCGCTCCACCTCCAACTGGAACTCCACCCTCACCATCAGCAAGGGCAGCTCCATGGGCGTTGCCGTGGACGACGTGGTGGTGGATCAGTACTGGAACCTGGTGGGCGTGGTGGCCGAGGTGGGCGAGAACTGGGCCACGGTGCGCACCCTGGTGGATGTGGGCACCGAGATGGGCGGGCAGATCGCCCGCACCGGCGGCGCCGCCATCCTGGAGGGGGATTTTGCCCTCATGGGGGAGGGCAAGCTGAAGCTGACCTATCTGCCGGAGAACAGCGAGCTCATGTCCGGGGATCTGATCACCACCTCCGGCCGGGGCGGCGTGTATCCCCCCGGCCTGGCCGCCGGCCACGTGGAGGAGGTGCGCACCGACCCCTCGGGCATGACCCGCTATGCCGTGCTCATCCCGGAGACCGACCTGGCCGGTCTCCAGCAGGTCTTTGTCATCAAGGACTTCGAGGTGGTGGAGTGAGCCTGCGGCTGAGCGTTGAGAATCGGCGTCCTGCGCCGGGGCGGGCCTGCCCGCCGGGCGGGACGGCAAGGGAGGTGAGCCGGTGACCCGGCAGGATTTTCTCATCAAGTGGGGCGTGTACGCCCTGGCCCTGCTGCCCGTGTGGTTCTGCGAGGTCTACATCCTCAACCGCATCCCCGTGCTGGGGGTGATCCCTATGCTCCTCCCCCTGGCCGCCGTGTGCGTGGCGGTGCTGGAGGGGGCCACCGCCGGGGCGGGCTTCGGCCTGTTTGTGGGCATGCTGTGCGACGCGGTGTACTTCAACGCCGACGGGGCCATGACCGTGGTGGTCTGCCTCATCGGCGTGGGGGCCGGCGCCCTGGCCCAGTATGTGCTGCGGCAGAACCTGCTGGGCTGCCTGCTGTGCTCCCTGGCGGCCCTGGCCTTCATCGACGCCGGGCGCATCGCCGCCCGGCTGCTCACCGGCCAGGCCGGCCTGCCCGCCATGCTCAGCGTGGCCGGGCGGGAGATTCTGTGGTCTATGGTATTCGTTTTCCCGGTGTACGCCCTGTTCCTGTGGGTGTTCCGCCGGGTACCCAAGAAAACCGTGCTGTAGGGCCGCGGCCCATCGGCTTCAGAGGCATCCATTGCTCATAGAATAAAAAGGAGGTCCCATGGAGGGAAAGCAATTCAACCGGCGCACTCTGGCCGTGGCGGCGGTGCTGGCTGTGATACTGGCGGTATTCGTCGGCGTGCTCTACAATCTGCAGATCGTCCACGTGGAGGACTACCGGGCCATGTCGGTGGTGAAAATCGACAACCGGGTCACCGTGGAGGGCGCCCGGGGGGAGCTGCTGGACCGGTACGGCCGGGAGCTGGTGACCAACCGGGCGGTGTACCGCATCACCCTGAACACCCGGCTCATGGGGGACGAGGCCCAGCGCAACCCCAACCTGATGGAGCTCATCACCATCTGCCGGGACAACGGCCTGTCCTGGTCGGACAGCCTGCCCATCTCCACCACCGCCCCCTTCACCTACACCACCGACACCCCCCTGGCCTACGAGCTGGAGGGCGGCGGCGTGGCCTTCACCCGGCTGGGCCGCCTGCTCAACGCCCTTCCCCTGGGGAGCACGGTGAAGGAGTCCCTCAACCTGCCCGACACCCGGGACATCGAGGCGGCCAAGGATCTCACCGAGATCCCCGCCGGGCCCACGGCGGAGGAGCTCATTGCCGCCCTGCGCAATTATTTTGAGATCGACCCCGCCTGGTCTGACGAGGACGCCCGGGCCCTCATCGGCGTGCTCTACGAGGTCAACCTGCGCACCTATGAGATCAACCAGCAGGAGTATATCTTCGCCCAGGACGTGGACATCGACGTCATCTCCGCCATCAAGGAGCGGGGGCTCACCGGCGTGTCCGTGGACGCCACCACCGTCCGGGAGTACCAGACCAGCGCCGCCGCCCACCTGCTGGGCCGGGTGGGCTCCATCCAGAACAGCACCTGGGACTATTACCGGGAGCTGGGCTACAGCATGAACGACAAGGTGGGCATCGACGGGGCGGAGAGCGCCTTCGAGTCCTACCTGCGGGGGGAGTCGGGCACCCTGGTGCAGGAGCTGGACACCTCCGGCCGGGTGATCAGCGAGTACTGGTACACCAGCTCCAAGACCGGCGAGACCGACGAGCCCCAGCCCGGGGACAACGTGATGCTCACCCTGGATCTCCGCCTCCAGGAGAAGGTGGAGGAGATCCTGGCCAACACCATCGAAAACCTGGATTCCGAGGACACCCGGGGCGGCGCCGTGGTGGTGGAGAGCGTGGAGGACGGGGAGATCCTGGCCATGGCCTCCTACCCCACCTACGACCTGGCCACCATCTACAGCGACACCGCCCTGTACAACGAGGTGCTTAACGACCCGCTGGAGCCCTTCAACAACCGGGCCACCAATGGACAGTACTCCCCCGGCTCCACCTTCAAGCCCCTGGTGGCCATCGCCGCCCTGGAGGAGGGGCTGGTCACCCCCACCGAGGAGATCCAGGACACCGGGCGGCTGGAGCTGCCCGAGGAGGAGCACTACCCCTACGGCGACTCCCACCCCCAGTGCTGGATCTACTGGCAGTACGGCGGCACCCACGGGTGGGAGAACCTGGCCGAGGCCCTGCGGGACTCCTGCAACATCTACTTCTACACCCTGGGCCACCGGCTGGGCATCGACAAAATCGACGAGTACGCCGCCGCCTTCGGCCTGGGGGAGGCCACCGGGTTTGAGCTGTCCGAGTCGGCCGGCCTGGTGGCCGGCCCCGCCACCAGCGAGGCCCTGAACCAGACCTGGTACGGCGGCGAGGTGCTCAACGCCGCCATCGGCCAGGGCAACACCCTGGTCACCCCCCTCCAGCTGGCCAACTATATGGCCACCCTCCTCAATGGAGGGGACCACCTGGTGCCCCACCTGCTCAAGACCGTCAAATCCAGCGACTACTCCGAGACGGTGTACGAGCAGGAGCGGGAGGTGCGCAACAGCCTGGAGCTGGATCCGGCCAACGCGGACGCCGTCAAGCAGGGCATGTGGGCCGTGGCCAACGACCCGGAGAGCACCGTGGATCAGTACCTCAGCAATCTGGCGGTGGAGGTGGGCGCCAAGACCGGCTCCGCCCAGGTGGGTTCCGCCGAGCGGGAGGCCAACGCCATCTTCACCCTTTTCGCCCCCTACGACGACCCGGAGATCGTCATCTCCATCGTGGTGGAGGGCGGCGCCTCCGGCGGCAACCTGGCACAGGCCGCCGGAGAGATCGTCAACTACTATTTCAGCGCGGAGCACACGGTGGAATCGGTGGATGCCGAGAACACCCTGCTCCGCTGAAGGGAGCCCTTTGTTGTGTGTGATGCCCAGACCTTTGACAGCCGGGATACCCGGTACAAGCAGCCCTACGGCGCCGTCCCCTCCGGAACGGTGGTTCAGCTGACCCTCCGCCCGCCCCGGAGCGGGGGGTTCTCCAAGGGCGTCCTGATCGCCTACTTTGAGCACCGGCAGGAGGAGCGGCACGAGCAGCCCATGACCTGGGCCGGCCTGGACGGCGACCGGGACGTGTTCCAGACGGCGCTGGACACCGGGGACTATGTGGGCCTCATCTGGTACTCCTTCCGCCTGGAGGGTCTGGACGGCCGGCAGGAGGAGCTGGGGCCCTACCAGCTCACCGTCTACGACGGGGCGGAGGATGTGCCGGAGTGGTTCGGGGAGGGGGTCACCTACCAGATCTTCCCCGACCGCTTCCGCCGCACCCGGGTGCCCGACCCCACCGGCATGGTGGGGGGGCGCAGCGTCCACACCGGCTGGGACGAGGAGCCGGAGTACCGCCCCGACCAAAACGGCGAGGTGCGCAACCGGGACTTTTTCGGCGGCAGCCTGGCCGGCGTGCTGGAGAAGCTGCCCTACCTGCGGGGCCTGGGGGTGGACACCCTCTACTTCTGCCCCGTGTTCGAGGCGCCGGAGAACCACCGCTACGGCACCGGCGACTACGAGAAGATCGACCCCATGCTGGGCACCGAGGCCGACTTCAGGGCCCTGTGCGACGCCGCCCACCAGCTGGGCATGCGGGTGATGCTGGACGGCGTGTTCAACCACCAGGCCTTTGTCAGCCGGTACTTCAACGGCGACGGCTCCTACCAGAGCGTGGGCGCCGCCCAGTCCCAGGACAGCCCCTACTACCCCTGGTACCACTTCTCCCACTGGCCCGACCACTACGACTCCTGGTGGGGCATCTACTCCCTGCCCGCCGTGGACGAGAGCCAGCCCACCTACCGGGACTTCATCTTCAGCGGGGAGAACAGCATCATCCGCCGCTGGCTGAACGCCGGGGCGGACGGCTGGCGGCTGGACGTGGCCGACGAGCTGCCCGACGACTTCGTCCACGGCATCCATGCGGCCGCCCGGCAGGCCAAGCCCGACGCGGTGGTCATCGGCGAGGTGTGGGAGGACGGCTCCAACAAGATCGCCTACGGCGTGCGCCGCAGGCACATCCTGGGCGGCCACTGCGACGGGCTGATGAACTACCCCTTCCGCAACGCCCTGCTCTCCTTCCTGCTGGGGGACGACGCCTTCCACTTCAAGCAGGCCATGGAGACCATCCGGGAGAACTATCCCCCCTTCGCCTGGCGCTCCGCCATGAACTTCCTGGGCACCCACGACACCCCCCGCATCCTCACCCTGCTGGGGGTGGGGGGCGACGGCAAGGATCACTCCAAGGACTGGCGGGCCGCCTTCCGCATGAGCGACGAGCAGTACCAGCGGGGCAGGGCCCGGCTCAGGCTGGGGGCCCTGGTGCTCTTCGCCTTCCCCGGCTCCCCCACCATCTATTACGGGGACGAGGCCGGGCTGGAGGGCTTTGAGGATCCCTTCAACCGCCGCACCTTCCCCTGGGGCCGGGAGGACGAGGAGCTGCTGGCCTGGTACCGAGCCCTGGGGGCCGCCCGGGGACAGCTGGAGGCCCTGCGCCGTGGGGAGCTGACCTGGCTCCACACCCGGGGCAGGGTGCTGGCCTTCCTGCGGGGCGAGGGGGAGCGCGCCGTGCTGGCCGCCGTCAACGCCGGCGACAGGCCGGAGGCCATCACCCTGCCCTGGCCCGCCCGGGACTGGATGACCGGCGGGGAGCTGCCCGCCGGTGCCTGTGAGCTGCCCCCCATGACCGGCTGGCTGCTCACCCCGCGGAAACCGGAGGGCTGAGGATGGAGCGGCCCCTGATCAGCGTCATTATACCGGTATATAACGTGGCCCCTTATCTGGAGCGGTGCCTGGACAGCGTGGCCGCCCAGACCTGGGAGAACCTGGAGGTTTGGCTGGTGGACGACGGCTCCACCGACGGCAGCCTGGCGCTGTGTGAGGCCCGGGCGGAGCAGGATTCCCGCTTCCGGGTGCTCCGGCAGGCCAACGCCGGGGTGTCCGCCGCCCGGAACCGGGGCATGGATCACGCGGCCGGGCAGTACCTCCAGTTCGTGGACGGGGACGACTTCCTGCCCCCCGACGCCACCGAGAACCTGGTGCGCACCGCCGCCGCCACCGGCGCCGACCTGGTGGTGGGCCGCTTCTGGCGGGTGGCGGGCGGCCGGGCCGCCGTCCGGGGCCACATCCGGGAGGCGCGGGTGCTCACCCGGCAGGACTACGCCGAGGAGATGCTCAAGGCCCCGGCCAACTTCTACTACGGCGTGCTGTGGAACAAGCTCTACCGCCGCTCCATTGTGGAGGCCGGGCACCTGCGCTGCGACACCGGCGTCAGCTGGTGCGAGGACTTCCTGTTCAACCTGGAGTACCTGCGCCGGGCCCGCCTCATCGCCGCCTGCGCCCGGCCGGTGTACTGCTACGTGAAGCGGCCGGGCAGCCTGGTGGCCACCCAGGCCACACCCGCCCGCACCGTGGAGATGAAGCGCACCGTCTTCGCCGCCTACAAGCAGCTTTACCAGGCCCTGGATCTCTACGAGGAGAAGAAGCTCCAGGTCTACGGCTACCTGATCTCCGCCGCCCGGGACGGGGGGAGCGTCTCCCTCCGCCGCCCCCGCCGGCGGCGGCAGCGGAAACTTAAGGAATCCTTTATGTCCCGTTCACAGTCCGTTCACCAACGGCTCCAGAAAGAGGAGTAGGATCAAAAGCGTCAGGAAGAAGTGCTTGCAGACACAACTCCTCACATCTCTCAAACCTCTCTCTATCCACACACACAACAGGAATGGCCCGCCGTTCGGCGGGCCGTTCCTGTTTTTGTTTTTTTGCCCCAGGGGAGACGCGGACATGCCACTTTTGCCGCCGTCCCCCGATCCCATAGAGGGGCCCGGAGGAGAGGAGGGGGCGCCGGAACAGGGCGGCGGGCCGCCGCCGGGGAGGGACATGCTTGGCGAGGTTACAGGAGTTGGCAGAGGACTATATGGACGCGGCGATCAGATTGCGGGCGGCTCTGGACGAGGTGCGCGCCGCCATGGAGGACGAGGGGGCGGATCGGAGGGCGCTGGAGCAGCGGGCCCGCCTGCTGGAGGGGATGCTGCGGGAGATGCGGGAGCTGCGCCGGCTCACCGAGGGGTATTACACCCGGCCCAGGGACGGAACCTATACCGCCGCCCACTGGTATGCACCCCGGCGCGACAGCTTGGAGTGAGGACGCGGCGGGGGCAAGCCCTCGCCCTACGCGGGAGCGCCCAGCATTCAGCGGGGAGGAAGGGGGAGTCAGATGTCGGAGGCCCGGGAGGTGCGGGCGCGGGCCAGGGCGCTGCGGGAACAGCGGGGGGCGCTGGAGGCGCGGCTGACCGCCGGGGAGGGGGACCAGCGGGCCCTGCGGCTGGAGCTGGCCCGGCTGAAGGAGGAGCTGGCGGACTGTGCCCACCGGCTGAAGGAGCTGGAGCCCCGCCACCGGGTGAGCCATGGCACCACCTGGGCGGGGGTGGACGGCTGGAAGTGGGATCGGCTCCAATACCAGACCTGGGCGGAGCTGGAGGGCGCGGAGGAGCCGGAGGGCCCCACCCGGCACGACAGGATGCGCCTGGCGGCCAGGACGGCCCGGGAGCGGGCCGTGACGGAGAAGCAGGGGGAATACCTCTCCCAGGTAGAGAAGGGACGCAGTGCGGCCCAGGCGGCCCGGGAGGCGGGTCGGGATCCCTCCGCCGTGGCGCGCACGGTGCGGAGAGGAAAGGCCAGAATCGCCCGGGACGCCAAGGCACTGTTTGCCATCCTGGAGGCCCAGGAGAGGCCGGGGCCCCTGGTGCTTGACCTGGCGGAGCCGGCGGTGCTGGGGGCGGTGCTCTCCCTGCTGACGCCCCGGCAGCAGCTGTACCTCTATCTCTACTACGGGGAGTGGCTGAGCCTGCGGGAGATCGGGAGGCTGCTGCGGGTGGATCACGCCTCGGTGCTCCGCTCCATCCGGTGCGCGCTGGAGCGGCTGGAGGCCGTCACCCTGGGCACCGGCGTGGAGGTGCGGGGCCTGGAGGCCCTGGAGGAGGCCCTGGTGACCCACTTCCACGCCCTGGAGCCGGAGGAGGAGGCCCCGCCCCGGCCCAAGGCCCCGGCGGCGGCCGCCCAGCCCCGCAAGCCCATGCCGGCCCACCCCCTGCGGGCCCTGGTGCTCCGCCTGGTGCGGGACGGGGAGGCGCGCACCGCCCGGCTGGGGGACAGCCTGGCCCGGACGGAGGGGCCCCGGTGGGGCTCGGGGAGGCTGCTGTCCGCCCTGGAGGAGTGGGTGGAGCAGGCGCCCGGCCGGGGCAGGGAAAAAGAGAGCAGGCGGCAGAAGCTGGGCCGCCTGCTGGTGAAGATTCTGCGGAAAATCAGGGAGGAGTTGATTGGATGCTGACCATCATCGAGATTGCGGCCAGAGAGGACGGCGGCCACGGCCTGGAGAGCCAGAGCCACCGCACCGAGTGCTGGATGGAGGGGTGGATCGCCGTGCCGGAGGAGCTGGTGGACACCGCCTGGGCCTGCCGGGGTTACTGTGATCTGACCATCCAGGACGGGGTGCTCACCGGCATCATGCCCAAGGATCCGCCCCCGCTGCCCGAGCCCGAGCCCACAGCGGAGGAGCGGCTGAACGACATCGAGGAAGCGATTCAGAGGGGGTTGTCACTGTGAACGTATACGACGCGCTGGCATCGGCCATCTATGTGGCCCGGCAGAACCTGACCGGGGCGGCCATCGACACCGACGACAAGCGGCTGCGGGCCTCGGGGCTCTATGAGGACTGGGCGGAGGGGGCCTACACCGTGGGCGACATCCGCAACGCCAAGGGGCAGACCTGGGAGTGCTTCCAGGGCCACGACACGGCCACCTATCCCGACATCAACCCGGAGAACGCCGCCTGGTTCACCTTCTGGCGGCCCCTCCACGGCACCACGCCGGAGACCGCCCGGCCCTTCGTGCCGGTGCAGGGCGCCCACGACATGTACCGGACGGGGGAGCACATGGTCTACACCGACGGCAAGACCTACAGGTGCCTGAGCGACACCAATTTCTCCCCCGACGACTACCCCCAGGCGTGGGAAGTTATCAACGGCGCAAGCCGATAAAGGAAGGAAGTACAAAAATGATCACCGAACTGAACTTTGCCAAGCTGACCCCGGCCGCGTGGGCCATCGCCACCGCCAACAATGTGGACGTGAGCGTGGGCCGCTCCATGCTGCTCCACAACCTGCAGGAGGGCAAGGAGATGAACCCCATGGCCGCGCTGCCCGACGAGTTTGCCCCCGATTGGGCGGCCCTGGGCGAGCAGTACAACGCCATTGACCCCGAGGAGCGGGCTGGCGTGATGTCCGCCTCCAACGTGTGGCACCGGGTGTGCCAGGACAACTACAAGGAGCTGTGCGCCCTGTGGATGGAGGGGGACTGTGCGGGCATGGTGGAGCTGATGGAGGCCGCCGCCGATCCCGGCCCCGTGGGCAATGGCCCAGCCCGCCAGGAGTGGGAGGAGGCCCAGCACCCCGAGGAGCCCGACGATGAGTAAGTGCATCGCCGCTATCCCCCTGTCCTCCATCTCCCGGCTCTCCCTGGTGGAGGCCGGGGGCCGGAGCATGGCCCAGGTCAAGGAGGCTCTGGGCTGCCAGTACATCATCAACGCCTGGTTTTACAACATGAACACCGGGAAACCGGTGGGCAATCTGTGCATCGACGGGGAGGTCAAGGCGCGGGCCGGCTGGGCGGGCTACGGCCTCACATGGGACACCGGCCCCGACATCCGCATGGAGGTGGTGCCGGGGGCCAAGGCGGGGCGGAGCTATCTGTCCGGCGTGGAGCTGCTCACCCCCAGCCGGGGCCCGGCGGAGCCCGCCAGCTACCCCGCCGAGTACGGCGGGAAGCGGGGCCGCTCGGCGGCCCTGCTGGCCGGGGACTACCTGATCCTGTACTGCTCCGGCGACGGCACGGCGGACGCCGCCACACCGGACGCCATGCGGGAGGAGCTGGTGGGAATCGGCACCCTGTGCGCCAGGGCGGAGCAGCTGCGGCTGCTGGGCCTGGACTCCGGCGGCTCCAGCCAGTGCGACTTCGGCGGCGGCCGGAGGATCACCAGCCCCCGGCGGGTGGCGGGGTACCTGTGCGTCTGGACAAAAGAGAGCGGCCAGGAGCCGCCGGAACAGGAGGAGAGGCCTGTGAGCAGAAAGACCGTCTGCCTGGATCCCGGCCACGGGCCGGGCTGCGTCAACGGCGCCCCGGACGGAAGCTATCAGGAGCGGGAATTTACCTGGGATATGTACCGGCGCATCGCCCCCCTGCTGGAACGGCAGGGGGTGCGCGCGCTCTGCACCCGGACGGAGGACAGCGACCCCTCCCTCACCGAGCGGGCCGGGGTGAGCAACCGGGCGGGGGCGGACTGCTATGTCTCCCTCCACTCCAACGCCGCGGGAAACGACGGGTGGTATGACGCCTCCGGCCTGGAGATCTACACCTCCGCCGGGCCGGAGACCGCCCAGCGGAACGTGCTGGCCTCCGCCCTTGCGGACGCCTTCCGCGCCGCCGGGGTGGCCCTGCGCAGCTCCCCCATCAAGCACCGGATGTATACCGTGCTGGCAAAGACCGACGCCCCCGCCTGCCTCATCGAGTACGGCTTCCACACCTCGAAGGAGGATGTGGAAAAGCTGAAGGACTCCGGCTGCCGGGACAGGCTGGCAGAGGCCACCGCCCGGGGGCTCTGCGCCTGGCTGGGGGCGGCGTGGCAGGAGCCGGCAGAGGATGCCTCCGGGCTGGACGCCGACGTGGATACGCTGGCAGAGGCCGGGGTGATCAGCAACGCCGGCTACTGGAAAGCGGGCCGGTACGCGGCGGACACGGTGGCGGCCCTGATCGGCAGGATGGCCGAATTTGTGAGAGGAGTGGCGTAGATGGAGCACATCAACAGAATCAAGGCCGCGGCGGTGGGGGTTCTGGGGTGCCTCACCGCCCTGTGGGGGTGGTTCGGCTGGCTGGTGGTGGCCTGGATCGGCTGCATGGTGCTGGACTACGCCACCGGCTCCGCCGCCGCCCTGCGCTCCGGGGAGTGGTCGTCCAAGATTGCCCGGGACGGCCTGTGGCACAAGCTGGGGTCTATGGTGGCCGTGCTGGTGGCCGCCATTTTGGACGGGGTGATCCGGCTGGCGCTGGCGCACATTCCCGCCCTGGAGCTGCCCTTTGAGTACACCGTGTTCGTCAGCGTCCTGGTGCTGGTGTGGTACATCCTCACCGAGCTGGGCTCCGTGGTGGAAAACGCGGGAGCCCTGGGGGCGCCTGTCCC
Source organism: Flavonifractor sp. (assembly GCF_019422385.1). Lineage (NCBI taxonomy): Bacteria > Bacillati > Bacillota > Clostridia > Eubacteriales > Oscillospiraceae > Flavonifractor > Flavonifractor sp. Next base: position 13,478 of record NZ_JAHZDL010000022.1, on the reverse strand, counting down.
CGCCTGGCTGGCCCGCATGCTGGCCGCCCTGGAGAGCGGCGTGGACAGGACGGGCTCCGCCATGGGCGGGGACGGGGAGGAATGAGGACGGCGGGCCCTTACCCCACCTGGTTGCGCAAGGGCTCCCCCCGCAGATAGCGGCCCAGGTTGTCCAGGGCGATGGCGGCAATGCGGCGGGCGGTGTCGGGCAGGTGGTCGCCGCCGGCGGCGTGGGGGGTGATCAGGGCCCGGGGCTGGCGCCAGAGGGGGTGCTCCGGCGGCAGGGGCTCCGGATCGGTCACGTCCAGTCCGGCCCCCCACAGGCGGCCGGACTCCAGCACCTCCGCCAGGGCGGCGCAGTCCACCACGCTCCCCCGGCCGCCGTTGAGGAGGATGGCGTCCTCCTTCAGGCGCAGCAGCCGCTCCCGGCCGAACAGGCCCGCCGTCTCCGGCGACTGGGGCAGGGTCAGGGCCACCACGTCGGCCCGGGGCAGCAGCTCGTCCAGCTCGGAGAAGCCGTACATGCGCTGGATGCCGTCGGCGGGGCGGGCGGGATCCCGGCGCACGCCGGCGGTATGAGCCCCCAGGGCCAGGCACAGCCGGGCGAAGGAGGCGCCCAGATCCCCGGTGCCCACCACCAGCACCTGGGCGTCCAGCAGGGTGCGGGCTCGGCCCAGATCCTGCCACCGGGCCTGCATCTGCTGATCCCGGTACTGGGGCAGGCGCTTCATGAGGGCGAGCAGCATGGCAAACAGGTGCTCCGACACCGAGTGGCCGTAGGCCCCGGTGGAGCAGGTCAGCAGAACCCCCTCCGGCAGGACGCCGGGGGCGGTGTAGGCGTCCACCCCGGCGCTGCGGGTGTGGAGCCAGCGCAGGCCCGCCGCCCCCTTCAGGGCGGCGGGGGGCGGGTTGCCCAGGATCACCTCGGCCCCGGCGTAGTCGGCGGCGTCCAGATCTCCGGCGGCGGCGAAGCGCTGGGAGACGCCGGGGGCGGCGGCCAGGAAGGCCTCCCTCTCCGCCGGCGTGAGGCTGAGCAGGTTGAGAATCTTGTCCATGGTTCGGTTCGCTCCTTTCAGGGGTATGGTACCACCCTTTGGGGCGGGGGGCAACTTCGGAAAACTGAACCTCGACGGGGGATCCATAAGCGGGAATATGAGAAAGCCCGCCATGGATCAGTTCTTTTAAGCCTTTCTTCAGTTTATCCAATTTGATTTCTGTTCCATCCCGTGGTACAATGCTTTCACAATCCATTGCAGATGCGTTCCCTTTGCAAAGGAAGCTTTCGGAGCCGCTCACTGCCAACAGCCATCCGAGGCCATCCATTTGAAACAAAAAGGAGTGCATTGCTATGTCCAATACCCCGAAGGTTGCCGCCATGGAGGTCTTTCCCGTGGCGGGCAAGGATTGCATGGAACTGAACCTCTCCGGCGCCCACGCCCCCTATTTCACCCGCAACGTGGTGGTGCTCACCGACGACCGGGGCAACACCGGCATCGGCGAGGTGCCCGGCGGCCAGAAGATCACCAAGGCGCTGGAGGATGTGAAGCACCTGGTGGAGGGCACCAGCGTGGCCGACTACAAGATGACCCTGCGCAGGATCAACGAGTGGCTCTCCGCCAACATCAAGGACGACGTGCGGGGACAGCAGACCTTCGACCTGCGCACCGGCGTCCACGTGGTCACCGCCGTGGAGACCCCCCTGCTGGATCTGCTGGGCCAGTACCTGGAGGTGCCCATGGCCGCCCTGCTGGGCGACGGCATCCAGCGGGAGCGGGTGCGCTTCCTGAGCTACCTGTTCTACGTGGGCGACCGGAAGAAGACCGACCTGCCCTACTACTCCGAGCCGGACTCCGACTGCGCCTGGTACCGCCTGCGCCACGAGGAGGCCCTCACCCCCGACGCCATCGTGGCGCTGGCCAAGGCCACCTACGACAAGTACGGCTTTGAGGACTTCAAGCTCAAGGGCGGCGTGCTGGAGGGCAAGGAGGAGCTGAAGGCCGTCCAGGCCCTGAAGGAGGCCTTCCCCAAGGCCCGCATCACCCTGGATCCCAACGGCGGCTGGCTGCTGAAGGACGCGCTGGCCCTGGCGCCCGAGCTGAAGAAGGTGCTGGCCTACTGCGAGGATCCCTGCGGCGCCGAGGGCGGCTTCTCCGGCCGGGAGATTATGGCCGAGTTCCGCCAGGAGAGCGGCATGCCCACCGCCACCAACATGATCGACACCGACTGGCGGCAGATGCGCCACTGCATCGCCCTGCACAGCGTGGACATCCCCCTGGCCGACCCCCACTTCTGGACGATGGCCGGCTCCGTCCGGGTGGGCCAGATGTGCAACGACTTCGGCCTGATGTGGGGCTGCCACTCCAACAACCACTTCGACATCTCCCTGGCCATGATGACCCAGTGCGCCGCCGCCGTGCCCGGCAAACTCAACGGCATCGACACCCACTGGATCTGGCAGGAGGGGCTGGAGCGCCTCACCAAGGCGCCCCTGCAGATCGTGGACGGCTGCATCGACCTGCCGGAGCGGCCCGGCCTGGGCGTGGAGCTGGATCGGGAGCAGCTGATGAAGGCCCACCAGCTCTATCTGGACAACTGCCTGGGCGGCCGGGACGACGCCGTGGGCATGCAGTATCTCATCCCCGGCTGGAAGTTCGACCCCAAGCGGCCCTGCCTGGTGCGCTGAGGGTCAACGGCAGAGTTTAGACGGCGGCGCCGCCCGGGATTTCCCAGGCGGCGCCGCTTTTTTGACAACCCGGGCCGCGCGGCGGCCGGAAGGAGGCACCTCATGGCAAAATTCGGACTGCTCCTCCCTCGGATGGAGATGGTGGAGCCCGCCGGGCGCATCGCCCGGGAGCTGGGGATGGACGTGGTGCTCAACCAGTCCACCAGCACCGAGCAGGTGCTGGAGGTGGCCGCCGAGGCCCGGCGGCTGGGGGCGGACATTCTGGTGGCCCGGGGGCGGCAGGCCTCCATCCTGCGGGCCCACACCGACTTCCCCCTGGTGGAGATCCAGCTCACCGGCCTGGAGATCGCCCGGCTCCTCCACCGGGCCCGCCGCCTGGCCCCCCAGGGGGCCCGGCCCCGCATCGGCGTGGTGACCATCCCCAACATGGTGGGCAGCATCCAGGGGTTTGAGGATATCCTGGACATCGAGCTGCGCACCTACTTCGTGGAGGGCAACGAGGAGATGGAGCGGGGGGCCCAGCAGGCTATCGCCGACGGGATGGACGTGATTCTGGGGGGCGACTTCGTCAACGCCTACTGCCGCCGGCTGGGCAAGCGCACCCTGTTCTTCGAGGGCACCGAGGACTCCCTGCGCACCAGCCTGCTCCACGCCCGCAGCGTGGGGCTCATCACCGACACCGAGCGGCGCAACACCGCCCACCTCCAGGCCCTGCTGGACTACTCCTTCAACGGGATCCTGGAGCTGGATCCCGACGGGGTGGTGGTGCGGAGCAACGACGTGGCCTGCAAGATCCTGGAGCTGGAACGGGACAAGCTGGAGGGCCAGCCCCTGGCCTCCCTCATGCCCCGGGAGGACGCCGAGCTGTGGCTGGACGCCCTGACCCAGCGGCGGGAGCTCTACGCCTCGGTGCTCAACGTGGCGGGGGTGTACGTGGTGGCCAACGCCGCGCCGGTGGCGGATCTGGACGCGGTGGAGGGGATGGTCTTCTCCTTCTATGAGATGCAGCAGATGGAGCGGCAGGGCGAGCGGGCCCTGCGGGAGCGGTACCGCCTCCAGCGCTATCTGGCCCACGGCCGCTTCGAGGACGTGAGCCACACCAGCCGGGAGATGTCCCGGCTGGTCAAGCTGGCCCGCTCCTTTGCCGAGACCGGGCAGCCCATCCTCCTCTGGGGGGAGGTGGGCAGCGGCAAGTCCCTCTTCGCCCAGAGCATCCACAACACCAGCCCCTGTGCCCGGGGGCCCTTTGTCACCTTCGACTGCGCCGCCCGGGAGGCGGATCAGCGGGCCCTCCTGGCCCAGGCGGGCAGGGCGGCGGACGGCGGCACCCTCTACCTGGACAACCTGGAGCATCTGACCCAGGGGGGCCAGCGGGTGCTGTGCCGCCTGCTGCGGGAGGGGGTAGTCCACCTCCCCGAGGAGGCGGCCCCCACCCCGTCCGCCGTGCGGGTGATCGCCTCCACCACCGGGGATCTGGCCCGGCTGGTGGAGGAGGGCGCCTTCCAGGCGGAGCTGTACTACCTGCTCATCCCCCTGCGGCTGGCCCTGCCGCCCCTGCGCACCCGGCCGGAGGATCTCAACCAGGCCATCGACATGTGCCTGGACGACTGCGTGGTGAAGTTCAAGCGCTACGTGGTGCTCACCAAGGAGGCCCGCAAGCGGCTCAACGACTACTCCTGGCCGGGCAATTACATCCAGCTGCGGGCCTTCCTGGAGCGGATGGTGCTCACCGCCCCCTCCCGGACGGTGAACGCCAGCTATGTGATGGGCCTGCTCCAGGAGCTCTACCCCGTCTCCACCGCCCGCAGCGAGGGGGCCCAGACCCAGGAGCTGCCGGACTCCGAGGGGGCCCGCCTGGCGGAGGTTCTCTCCCGCAACGGGGGAAACCGCGCCGCCGCGGCCGCCGAGCTGGGCATCAGCAAGACCACCCTGTGGCGGCGGATGAAGCAGTACGGCGTCAAGGATCACTACGGCACGTGAATGAAAAAGGCGCGCCGCCCGTATGGGCGGCGCGCCTTGCTCAGCGTGTCGAAAAAGTCTCGCAGAGTTCGCGCCCGCAGGCGCGCCTTTGCGTGTCTGCCTTATTTCGCCAGGGTGTCGGAGAGCCTGAGGATCCCGTCCAGCTCAGGCAGGAAGTCCACCCGGGCCACCGCGTCGGTGGGGGCGATGCGGCTGGACACCTTCTGCCCCAGAATCCGGTTGGTGACGAACACGTGGAGCCGGTCTCCCTGGACGCACACGGCCAGGGGGCGGTCGGTGCCCTCGGCCAGCTTGCGCAGGGCGGCCAGGAACTCGTGCCCCGGCACGTCGGGGGTGCCCTCCGGCCGGAGGGCGTACCAGGTGCCGTCCTCCATCCAGTCCGGGCCGAAGCCCACCACCCGCTTCAGGCCGGACTCCCGGCGGAACCAGACGTCCCGGGAGGGCTTCATCATCACCCGCTCCTGGATGAGCCGCCAGTCCAGGCCGGTGTCCCGGCCCAGCTCCACCGTCACCCAGGTGCCCACCACGAACTCGTGGTGGGTTTTTCCGTCCATGGGGAAGGCGTTGGTAAAGCCCGCGTCCCCCAGGCGCACCGGCCGGTTCCGCCAGCGGCCGGCGCCCCCCTCCTTGATCAGGACGGAGCCCTTGGCCTCGCTGGCGGCCACCAGCCTGGCCCGGCGCAGCTCCTCCTCGGCCAGGGTGGGCTCCGCCGTGTGACGGGGCTCCTCCAGCCGGCGGGCCAGGGTGTACTGCCCGCAGGCGTGGATGAAGGCGCGCTGATAGGCCCTGCCGGCGGGGCGCACCACCACCAGGTGGTAGATCAGGCTGGCCGCCACCAGGACAAGGGTAATCCGCCTGTCCACAAAGAAAAAGATCAGCGCCAGCACCGCCGCGGCCAGGTAGGCCAGATAGAGCAGCCGCAGCCGCCGGTATTGACGGCGCAGGCCGTCCACCAGTTCCAGGTTTTCCGCTTTCATCGCCAGACGCTCCTTTTATGATACGAATTGAAATACTGCGGGGCCCGGCCGTCGGGCCGCCAGATTCAGTGTATCAGAGTTCTCCGCCGGAGACAAGGGATTGTGCGCCAAACCGGAGCCCGGTGCGGATTGTATGTTTTAACCAAAAAATATTTCTGATTTTATTGCAGACTATCAAAAACAACGGGAAGATCCCAGGATTTTACAAAAAATGGAGAAATAATGATTTCACGAATGAAACGATTTCCGGGGTAATTTGAAAAATCCCGTTCAATTTGATGAACTGGCGACAGACTTTACAATTTTTTCACCGCGATTCAAGGCTATTTGCGAATAGAAATCCGGCCTTCCATCCTGCTATGATATGCACGGTAGTGAAGCGGTTCCCAGTTCAGCAACTCATTTCAGCAACCCAAAACCCATGCAAGCAGCGACAAATTTGAGAGAATGAAAGGAAGGAATGAACAATGAAGTTCAAAAAACTGATTGCTCTGCTCCTGTCCGCCTCCATGGCGGTTGGCCTGCTGGCCGGCTGCGGCGGCACCGGCGGCACCAGCAGCACCCCCAGCGGCAGCGAGACCGGCTCCGGCACCGAGGAGAGCAGCGCCCCCGCTGACAACGCCTCCGGCGAGAGCAGCCTGAAGGGCAAGCGCGTGCGCGTGGTCATCGGCTCCACCTCCACCGGCGGCGACTCCTACATGATCGCCGACATGGTGACCCGCTATCTGGGCGAGGAGATGGGCTTCAACGGCAAGGTGGACGCCATCGGCAACGCCCAGGCTCTGGACACCATCTCCAAGGCCAAGGGCGACGGCACCACCATCATGATGTTCCACGACATGGCCTACCTGAGCGTCCTGTTCGGCGCCGTGGGTGAGCAGTACTCCCTGGACAACCTGACCGTCGGCCCCCGCATCGGCATCAACCCCGGCGGCTGCTTCGTGGCCCCCGCCGACGCCCCCTACAACAACCTGAGCGAGGCCGCCCAGTGGCTGGCTGACAACCCGGACGCCACCATCACCGTGAACATCGAGTCCGGCTCCGCCTCCCACCTGGACTTCGTGGTGTGGTACATGTGGGTGCAGGAGCAGTACGGCGACGAGGTCGCCTCCCGCGTCCGCGCCCTGGTGGGCGGCACCACCGACGAGAAGAAGCAGCGCCTGTGGGACGGCAACGCCGACATCATCTACGCCGACTACTCCTCCTGCGTGGAGTTCACCAAGGAGGGCGTGGACGCCCAGCTGGCCATGAAGCTCTTCGACACCTGCGGCGATCTGGAGGGCTCCGGCGTCATCTCCATGGAGGAGGACGGCATCACCTTCAACGGCGAGCCCTTCGTGTTCGACAAGGACTTCTTCATGCTCTTCCCCCAGGATATGGACGAGGGCATCCTGAACGAGATCACCGCCGCCATGCAGAAGGTCTCCGAGAACCCCGAGTTCCAGGCTGAGATGGCCAACCTGCTGTACAGCAACGTCACCGCCGAGGACGCCGATCTGGAGGCCTCCCGCGCCTTCATCGAGAACAAGGCCGCCATCGCCCAGGAGATCATCGACGTGGCCCCCACCCTGGACGAGCTGACCTGATCCTCGCCCTTTCCACCGCACCTGTATGGAATCGGGCGCCCCGCCGGGGCACGGCCGGAGTCTGGCCCTTCGGCGGGGCGCCCTCCCATTCCTGATGAAAGAGAGGTAACGAGATGCGTATCAACGTAGAGTACTCGACCCAGCACTGGATCTTCCCCATCATCACCATCGGCGTGCTGGTCATCCTGGGCGTGCTGCTCATCGCCCTGGAGGGCCGGGCCCGGGTGAAGGCGGGCGGCAGCTTCTTCGCCAAGCCCGGCCGCTTCTTCGCCGAGAACTATGACAAGTTCAAGTTCTGGGGCTGCATCGTGCTGATGATCGTCTATTTCTTCTTCCTGGACAAACTGGGCTTCACCTTCTGGTCTATGATCTGCCTGTATCTGTTCAACACCCTGTTTGCCAACAAGGCCCAGCTGAAGAGCGCCAAGTACCATGTGATCAGCGTGATCATCTCTGTGGTGGCCTGCCTGCTCATCAGCATCGTGTTCGGCACCCTGTTCGCAATCACCCTGCCCTCCGGACTCTTCACCATCGAGATTCCGTCCCTGGGCTTCATCCTGTACTGAGAAAGGCTGGTGAACGTTTATGCCATTCGCTTTTGGCCCTGAATATCTGGCCGTGGCGCTGTTCGGCGTCGTCATCGGCATCATCTTCGGCGCAATCCCCGGCATGACGGCCACCATGGCCGTGGCCGTGTTCCTCCCCCTGACCTACGCCTACTCCATGGAGATGGCCCTCTACCTGCTGCTGGGCCTCTACGTGGGCGGCATCTCCGGCGGCCTGGTTCCCGCCATTCTCATCAACATCCCCGGCACCCCCTCGTCGGTGTGCACCACCTTTGACGGACACCCAATGGCCCTGAAGGGACAGGGCGAGCGGGCCCTGAAGGTCGGCATCACCTCCTCCTTCATCGGCGGCATGATCTCCCTGGTGGTGCTGGCCCTGTTCACCCCCGTGCTGGCCGCCTGGGCCATCAAGTTCTCCGCCGTGGAGAAGTTCCTCATCATCCTCTTCGCCCTCACCGTCATCGCCGCCCTGTCCCGGGGCCAGATGCTCCGCGGCATCTGGATCGGCATGCTGGGCGTGCTCATCGCCATGATGAACCAGTTCTCCGTGAACAACATGTACCGCATGGTGCCCAAGTTCCTGGAGAGCCAGATGCAGAGCGGCTTCCAGCTCTTCCCCGTGCTCATCGGCCTGTTCGCCGTCTCCGAGATGCTGGAGCAGTGCGAGACGGGCATGCACGCCTCCTACAGCAAGGAGGACACTCTGGAGATCAAGAACGAGGTCAAGTTCAACTTCTTCCGGGACTTCAAGGGCCAGGTGATCAACGTCATCCGCTCCGCCCTGCTGGGCACCTTCATGGGCATCCTCCCCGGCGTGGGCGGCTCCGCGGCCTCCCTCATCGCCTACTCCCAGGCCAAGAGCTGGTCCAAGCACCCCGAGCTGCTGGGCACCGGCGTGCCCGAGGGCCTGATCGCCTCCGAGACCTCCAACAACGGCCTGACCGGCGGCGCCCTGGTGCCCCTGCTGAGCCTGGGCATCCCCGGCGACTCCACCACCGCCGTGCTCATCGGCGCCTTCATGCTCCAGGGCATCCAGGTGGGCCCCCTGTTCATCACCAACAACCCGGAGATCTGGAACACCATCCTGGTGGCCCTGCTGTGCTGCAACATCCTGATGTACCTGGTCATGTTCTTCCCGGTGAAGCTGCTGGCCAAGATCATCCTGATCCCCCAGGAGCGGCTCTACCCCGTGGTGCTGATGATGTGCACCGTGGGCGCCTACGCCACCCTCAACGGCCGCATGTTCGACGTATGGTGCCTGCTGGTCTTCGGCATCGTGGGCCTGCTCATCAAGAAGTTCCACTTCCCCGTGTCCTGCTTCCTCATCGGCTTCATCCTGGGCGGCGATCTGGAGGACTACTTCATCCAGGTGCTCACCACCTACAACGGCTATCTCACCGGCCTGTTCGTGCGCCCCATGGCCTGGGTCATCTGGGCGCTGATCATCCTGTCCGTCGTGTACGCCGTGCTGGACAACCGCAAGGCCAAGCGTCAGGCCGCGGAAGAGGCCGCCGCCAAAAAGTAAGAGAGGGGGTCGCGCTGTGAGCGCACCGCTGTACATCAAGGTCAAGGACGAGGACAACGTGGCCATCGCCGTGGAGGACATCGCCGCGGGCACCCAGGTGATGCCCGGCGTGATCACCCGGCAGGACATCCCCCAGGCCCACAAGATCGCCCTGACCGACATCCCCAAGGGGGGAGAGATCATCCGCTACGGGGTGGTTCTGGGCTACGCCAAGGATCCCATCCCCGTGGGGGCCTGGATCAACGAGCACATGCTGGATCTGCCCCAGTCCCCCGGCCTGGACGACATGCCCTACGGCACCAACATCGTCCCCCCGGAGAAGCTGCCCGACCCGCCCCGCACCACCTGGCTGGGCTACCGCAATGAGCACGGCCCCGCCGGCACCCGCAACCTGCTGGGCATCGTCACCACCGTCCAGTGCGCCGCCGGCGTGGTCAACGTGGCGGTGGAGCGCATCAAGCGCGAGCTGCTGCCCAAGTACCCCAACGTGGACGGCGTGGTGGCGGTGAACCACCCCTACGGCTGCGGCGTGGCCATCAAGGCCCGGGAGGCCCACATCCCCATCCGGGCGGTGACCAACCTCATCCGCCACCCCAACTTCGGCGGGGAGCTGATGGTGGTGGGCCTGGGCTGTGAAAAGCTCACCTACGACATGGTGCTGCCCCCCGAGGACATCACCCCCGAGAACACCCTCACCCTCCAGGACTACCCCGGCCACGACGCCATGATGGACGCCCTGATGGCCATGGCGGAGAAGAAGCTGGAGAAGCTCAACCGGCGCCGCCGGGAGGAGCTGCCCCTCAGCGAGCTGCTCATCGGCATGCAGTGCGGCGGCAGCGACGCCTTCTCCGGCCTCACCGCCAACCCCAGCGCCGGCTACGCCGCCGACATGCTGGTGAAGGGCGGCGCCACCGTGCTGTTCAGCGAGGTCACCGAGGTGCGGGACGGCGTCCACCTGCTGGCCGCCCGCTGCCGCGACGCGGCCGCCCGCGACAAGCTGGCCGCCGAGATGAAGTGGTACGACGACTACCTGGACGCCGGCGGGGTGGATCGGGACGCCAACCCCACCCCCGGCAACAAGAAGGGCGGCCTGGCCAACATCGTGGAGAAGGCCATGGGCTCCATCGCCAAGTCGGGCACCGCCCCCATCGAGGAGGTGCTCTCCCCCGCGGAGAAGCCCCACAAGCACGGCCTGATCTACGCCGCCACCCCCGCCAGCGACATCGTCTGCGGCCCCTCCCAGCTGGCCAGCGGCATCGGCCTGCAGGTCTTCATGACCGGCCGGGGCACCCCCTACGGCCTGGCCGCCGCGCCGGTGATCAAGGTCTGCTCCCGCAATGAGATGAAGGAGCACTGGTTCGACCTCATCGACGTGAACGCCGGCCCCATCGCCACCGGGGAGAAGACCATCGCCGACGTGGGCACCGAGCTGTTCCACCTGATCCTGGACGTGGCCAGCGGCATCAAGCAGCCCTACTCCGACCAGTACGGGTTCCACAACGACCTGTGCATCTTCAACCCCGCGCCCATCACTTAAATACGGAAAGGTTTGTTTCGCATGGAAATCAGACAGGGGGGCGTGGTCTCGCGCCTGCTGGCCGACGTGGCCATTCCCCGCATGTTCCGGGCGGAACAGGTATTTCCCCGGGAGCATATCGCACCCGGGGAAATACCCTCTGTGGTGGAGCGTGAGCTCTCCAGAGAGCCCTTCCGCTCCAAAATCCGGCCCGGCATGACCGTGGCCGTCACCGCCGGCAGCCGGGGCATCGCCAACGTGGACATCATCACCCGGGCCGTGGTGGACTTCGTCAAGGCCCGGGGGGCCGTCCCCTTCATCGTGCCCGCCATGGGCAGCCACGGCGGCGCCACCGCCCAGGGCCAGCTGGACATCCTGGCCGGCTACGGCATCACCCCCGACACCATGGGCTGCGAGATCCGCAGCAGCATGGAGGTGGTGGAGCTGGGCGTCTCCGGCACCGGCATGCCGGTGTACCTGGACAAAAACGCCTGCAGCGCCGACGGCATCATCCTGTCCTGCCGCCTCAAGCCCCACAACGCCTTCCGGGGCCCCTACGAGAGCGGCCCCTGCAAGATGATGACCGTGGGCCTGGGCAAGCAGAGGGGGGCCGAGCGGGTTCACGCCGCCGGCATGGACAAGATCGGCGAGAACATCCCCTCCATGGCCAAAGTGGTGCTGGAAAAGGCCCCCATCCTCTTCGCCATCCCCTGCATCGAGAACGCCTACGACCAGACCTGGCGCATCGAGGCCATCGACAGGGACGACATCCTGACCCGGGAGCCCGAGCTGCTGAAGGAGGCATTCGCCCGCATGCCCTCCCTGCTGGTGGGCGAGGGCGACGTGCTGGTGGTGGACGAGACGGGGAAAAACTACTCCGGCACCGGGGTGGATCCCAACATCACCGGCACCTTTTCCACCCCCTACGCCCACGGCGGCGTGAAAGTCCAGCGCACCTGCTTCCTGGATCTCAGCGCCGCCAGCCACGGCAACGCCCTGGGGGTGGGCCTGGCCAACGTGATCACCAAGCGGTTTTTTGACAAGATCGACCCGGAGATGATGTATCCCAACTGCATCACCTCCACCGTCCTCACCTCCGCCCGCATCCCCTGTGTGGTGGCCACCGACAAGGAGGCCGTCCAGATGTGCATCCGCACCTGCAACGGCATCGACCCCGCCCGGGTTCGGGTGATCCGCATCCCCAACAGCCTGCACATCGGCCGCATCATGCTCAGCGAGGCCTACTATCGGGACGTGCTGGCCGGGAAATGGCCGGGCCTCATCGCCCGGTCAGAGCCGGAGGAGCTCTCCTTCGACCCGTCCGGGGCCCTGACCACCCCCATCGAGGCGTAGGCATGGACAGCTTTTTCAAAATGGCGGACGTGCAGACGGTGCTGTTCATCTACATGGCGGTGGGCTTCGGGTGCCGCAAGGCAGGCATCTTCAACGACGCGGCCCGGGATAAGCTCACCGACTTCGTGGTGTTCGTCACCCTGCCCTGCATGATCTTCGAGTCCTTCCACATGGCCTTCAGCCTGGAGACCCTGAAGCAGGGGGCCGCGTCGGTGGCCATCGCCCTGGTCATGGCCTGCGTGGCCCTGCTGCTGGGCAAGGTGCTCTACAACCGCTTCCCCTATGAGGAGAAGAGCATCCTCCAGTACGGCACCCTGGTGAGCAACTCCGGCTTCGCCGGGCTGCCGGTGGTCAGCGGGGCCTACGGGGACCAGGGGCTCTTCCTGGGCTCCCTGTTCATCATCCCCACCCGCATCCTCATGTGGAGCGCCGGCATCTCCCTGTTCACCCAGGCCGACCCCAAGAACGCCTTCAAGAAGGTCATGACCAACCCGGGCATCATCGCCGTGGAGATCGGCCTGGTGCGGATGTTCCTCCAGCTCCCCCTGCCCCACTTTGTGGACACGGCGGTGGACAACCTGGGGGCCTGCACCTCCCCGGTGGCCATGGCCCTGGTGGGGGCCATCCTGGCGGACGTGCCCCTGAAGACGGTGATCGACCCCCGGGGCTTCTATCTGGTGGCGGTGCGGCAGCTGCTGCTACCCGGCCTGTGCCTGGCCGGCCTGACCCTGCTGCGGGTGGACCCCCTGACCACCGGGGTGGCCGTGGCCCTCACCGGCATGCCCATCGGCTCCACCACCGCCATCCTGGCCCAGAAGTATGGGGCCAACGCCCAGTTCGCGTCCAAGTGCGTGTTTCTCTCCACCCTTACCAGCCTGGTCACCGTCCCCATACTCACCCTGTTCCTGTAAAAACGCGAAAGGAGGAACGCCTATGCAGCAGTCCTACGACGTGGTCGTCATCGGCGGCGGCGTGGTGGGCAGCGCCATTGCCCGGGAGCTGTCCCGGTACAAGCTGCGCATCGCCGTGCTGGAAAAGGAGAGCGACGTGTGCACCCAGACCAGCGGCCGCAACACCGGCATGCTCCACGCCGGGTTCCTCTACAAGACCGGCTCCCTCAAGGCCATCTGCGCCGTGGAGGGCAACCAGGAGTTCGACGCCGTGGCCCAGGAGCTGGACGTGCCCTTTAAGCGCACCGGCAAGCTCATCGTGGGCTTCACCGACGAGCACCGGCAGCGGCTGGAGCACTTCATGGCCCGGGGCGAGGCCAACGGCGTGAAGGGCCTGGAGCTCATCGACCGCAAGCGGATGGA